>JAAVAY010000001.1 GCA_014803815.1 Allobaculum sp.
GGTTGACCAGTCTCTAACATCACAATATTGGAAATATCGACCACATTGTTAATGGAATGAATTCCAGAAGCGCGTAAGAGTTCTTTCATCCACTTGGGGGATTCATGAATCGTGACTGATCCGATCACTTTTCCCAAAAAGTGGGGGCATTTTTCGGTTTGGGAATTAATTTGTAAAGCGCTTGGGACATCGTCTTTTCCACTGGCCACTCCCGCACAATTTGGCAAGGTATAGTCCACATCTAAAATGGCAGCAATTTCGGTAGCCATATTCCAAGCAGCTTGGCAATCAGCACGATTGGGCGTTAAAGAGATATCCAATACCACATCGTCCAATCCCAAATAACCTAGAGGATCATGATTGCCGACTGGAGCATCGCTTGGTAACACTTCAATTCCATCGATTTGATCTTGACGCAATGCGTGTCTATCTACACCCAATTCAAAGAGGGCACAAATCATGCCATCGCTTTTCTGTCCCCGAATGTTTCCCGATTTAATTTCTCCTCCAGGAAGCTTGGCTCCTGGTAAAGCGACGATCACTTTTTGACCTGCAGCGACATTCGGGGCTCCGCAGACGATTTGTCGAATGCCCTCTCCTGTATCCACCGTGGTGACATGTAAATGATCAGAATCAGGATGGTCTTCACATGTTAAGACTTCGCCAATGACTAAGTTTGTGCCTTGCGCCATAGGAAGAACGTCTTCGACTTCAAATCCTGCATCGGTAATGGCTTGGGCGATCTCTTCCATGGAACGATCACCAAGATCCATGTATTGTGACAACCATTTTTTGGAAATTTTCATAAACATTGGCCATTCCAAAAGAAGGGCCATCCTCCTTTTCTTCTTTTTCTCAAAAATATAAGCCTAAACCATCAAGATTAGGCTCATGCGTTTTTAGTCCATACGATCAAATAATTCCGTAAACCGTTTGTCGTTGGCATAGAAATGGCGAATGTCATCAATGCCATATTTCAACATGGCTACTCGTTCAATTCCCACTCCAAACGCAAAACCATTCATCTTTTCGGGATCGTATCCTGCCATCTCTAGAACTTTCGGATTGACTTCTCCAGCTCCTAAAATTTCAATCCAACCTGTGCCTTTACAAGTCGGACATCCCTTGCCTCCACACATGTGGCAAGACACATCCACTTCTACACTAGGTTCTGTGAATGGAAAGAAGGAGGGACGAAAGCGAATTTCACGATCTTGACCAAACATCTTACGGGCCAAAAACTCTAAAGTTCCTTTTAAATCAGATAAAGGCACATGTTCGCCAATAACCAACCCCTCCATTTGCATGAATTGATGGGAATGGGTGGCATCGTCATCATCGCGACGATAAACTTTACCAGGACAAACAACCTTAATCGGATTAGGAGCTTGTTCTTCCAAAACCTTCATTTGAATGGCTGTGGTATGGGTTCTAAGTAAATGTTCGGGATCGAGATATAAGGAATCCTGCATATCGCGAGCGGGATGATCTTTAGGAATATTAGCGCGCTCGAAGCAATACAAGTCTTCTACTACTTCATCTCCTTCAATGACTTGATAGCCCAAACCAATGAAGAGATCTTCTAATTCTTGTTCAATTAAATGTAAAGGGTTGAGATTACCATGAGATGGCTTGCGTCCAGGCAACGTTAAATCAATGGTTTCACTCGCAAGCTTTGCTTCTAAAGCGGCTTGTTCCAAAATCACTTTTTTCGCTTCGAATTGTTCCAAAGCCTTGGTCTTTAAGGCATTAACTGCTTGACCATAAGCCTTTTTTTCATCCTTTGGAACTTGCTTCATCTGTTTCATTAAATCGGCAATTTTTCCTTTTTTGCCTAGATATTCCACGCGCAACTTGTTTAAGTCTTCCAAAGTCTTTGCTTCTTGAAAACCTTGCTCAATTTGAGCGCTCAATTGTTCAAAATTTGACATATTGCACCTCCTAAACATAAAAAAAAGACGAATGCGAAAACGGGGGTTTCCCGCGGTACCATTTCGCTTCGTCATCAGTGGACACACTCTACATAGATCGCAAAACCAAAAATCGGAAATTCTTTTCAATACGGATTTCATCAAACGATCTACTTCCAATATAACCGTTGGAAACGGAAAGAAGGTCGCAGACTCCAGAATGAATTCGCAAAAATCTCGCTATCTTGTTTCACCACATTCAAGACTCTCTGTTGCGCGATTTGACTTTGCCATGGTTCCTTCAACGCCTGTCGATTTCTTTGAAAAATTTGTTTTTAAATAAGATCCAATGTCTTTGTCTTAAACAAAGTGTATTCCTATCCTATGCAAACAAAGCTTTAAATTCAAGAGTCCCTTGGCTAGGATTATAAAAATTCAGACAAATTAAGCCCAAAAGAAAGGAGGAATCTCTTTGCTTTCTTCAAAAAAAAGAAGAGAAATCCTCTTCTTCTAGGCTACTTTGTTTTTTGGTTCTTCTTCTAAAATGGGAATGGTATGAGCTGCTTCTTGATGACGAAGCAAATGGGTACCTCGCCAAGCAAAGGCTAAAGAAGATACACTCGATAAAGCCCATATATACCACGGATGAGATTCCGTTAAAAAACTTAATGGATCAATTTCGGAAAAGATTTCTTCGAAAACTTTATCCACAAATAGATGATATAAGCCGGAATGATTGATGATATCGCTCAAGGCTAAGCCAATAACGATAACTAAAATCCATCCTACCAAATAGGGCCAACCACGACGCATTTCGTAAACCCATTTGGAATGATTGGCTTTTTCTTCGCCTTCTTTTTTGTGATGATGCTTTGCCGGCTTTTTTCGAAAGGTCAGTTGCATCGTTTCAAGCACGCCAATTAAAATGCCGACGACGACCAAAATCGCCAACAAGACCAGATCTCGAGTAGTCCATTTCATGGTGATAAAAAACATGATGAGCGAATAAATAGGAACAAGAAAATGGTGAAAAAAAGAAATTTTTACATACTCAAAGGCGGATCTACAGAGATGAATAACAAGAATAATCAAGATGAGATTGAAAACGATCGACCAAAACATAAGCTTTCTCCTTTAAGTGTCTACGCTCATCCTAACAAATTAACATAAAGATAAATTTGAAAATGCCTATCCAAATCTAAGGATGAAATCTTTAGAAAAAGGATGGCTTTTTTATTTTTCCTTTTCTATCTTCTTTCCTTCCCTCTTCTTTTCTTTTTCTCTTAGTAGGATGTTCTAAAGTATCCAATAATCTAGTTTTAAAAACTAGATATATTGACTATTAAAATCATAATAAATAGTATAGGAAATGATAGTGTTGAAATTTGACGAACATCCTTTACAGGAGTGTAAAGAAAGGAATCTCGCCATCCTGTAAAGTCAAAAAAACCTTCCAAAAGGAAGGTTGTGGCGAGTTAAATGTATATGTTACATATTGTGACGGATTCCTCTTCCATGTTACAAGAAAAAACGGCTACTCTTGAACATTTCCATGTGGCCCCTCTTCATATTTTGTATTCCAATCAATCGTATTTAGATGGCACTGAAATCAATAGTGATCAAATTTTAGAGGTGTGTCGCCGGGGTATTGTTCCAACAACTTCTCAACCCTCTATTGGGGAAAAGATGGATTGTATGATTCCATTCTTGCTGATCCTAGTGCGACGATTTTAGATATCACCATTGCTGATGGACTCAGTGGCACGTATCAAACGGCCTGCATGGCCAAGGAAAACTGCCTCGATCCAGCCCGCGTAACAGTCTATAATACACAAACCCTCGCCGGACCTCATCGTCATTTGGTGCAATTAGCCGATACTTTGCGCAAGGAGAACAAGAGTGTAGAGGAAATTGTGGCCGCTTTACAAGCCCACTCCCAAAAAGATGTATCGATGGTCGCGGCAAGCGATTGCTTGTATTTGAGTCGATCAGGGCGTGTTTCAAGCTTTGTGGGGACGGCAGGAGCCATGATGCGTTTAGTGCCAGTCGTAGGTACAATCCAACAAGGAACCAAGCTTTCCTTATTGAAAGCCAATCGGACGATGAAAAAAGCCATTCAGTTTATGAGTGAAAACTTAGCTAAGCAAGGGGTGGATTCCTCCTATTGTATTTATGTAGCCCATGCAGGAGTTCCCGAAATGGGGGCCTATGCTAAAGAGACACTACAAAAACGCTTTCCTGAGGCCAAAATTAGTGTAGAGCCACTGTGTGCACTATTTACCATTCATGGTGGTCCAGGAGCGGTATCCATTCAAGCCATTCCCGCCTAATGTTTGCTTCTTTCACTTTGAAAAGCTTCGCTTAGCTAAGCGAGGCTTTTATTTCGAAAAAAGGAGAAAAAGGCCGTAGACTAAAACCGTTATCGCCCATGAAACAAAAAAAATGGAGATACCTTTATTTTAGAAAGGAGGATTTGACATTTTGGGTATGAAAATTGAATCCCCTCAAAATCAAACCATCAAATCCTTGGCCAAATTGTCTTCGAAAAAACAGCGAGACGAAACAGGCCAATTTTTAGTGGAAGGCTGGCACTTGGTCCAAGAAGCCCAAAGGGCAGGATGCCTTGAGCACGTCTATCAATTGGAAAACTTGCCCACTTTAGAAGATATCAAGACAAGTATATGTACCCAAGCGGTTCTCAATAAGCTCTCGAGCCAAAAAAGCGATGCTAAATACATCGGCGTCTGCCATAAGCCCACCATAGAAAAACCGCTCTTGGCTTTTTCCAAGGTGTTGCTTTTGGACCGCCTACAAGATCCAGGTAATGTAGGGGCGCTCATTCGCAGTGCTTATTCTTTTGGTATAGAGGCCATTGTACTTTCAAATGATTGCGCTGATCCCTATGGGCCTAAAACCATTCAATCCAGTCAAGGGGCCCTGTTTCATCTTCCACTTTTTCAAACCGATTTGTTGGAAGCCATTGAAATATTAAAAAGGCAAGATGTCCCAGTCTTTGGAGCCGCCTTGCACCAAAAAGCAATTAGGCTTCATGAATTAAACATTCCTACGCGCTTTGGACTTGTGATTGGCAACGAAGGCCAAGGTATTTCACAAGAAGTCTTAAAGACGTGTAGCGAATGCATTTATATTCAAATGGCCTCATTTGAATCGCTCAATGCGGCGATTGCGGGAAGCATTTTGATGAACGCCCGATAAGGACAACGTCCGCGGCTAAAGAAATTTGGTCGTGTATCTGCTCGAATTGCTGGAAAACCCTAAAGCTTGTGACACGCAAGGCGTCGCGAAAGCAGAAACAAGGCACAAGATGGTGCATGGTTCAATCCTAAACACCTTTATAATGGGCAATCAGCAGCCAAGCTTTGTAAAAAGAAGGTTCAACGACTATTCCGAAAGGAAGTAGGGATGAAGCCATCCCGAAGTGGGCAGCCCTGAGCGCTTAAGGCGCAGGTGAAGAGATAGTCTATTCTGATTCGAAAGAATCAGACGTTTTAAAAACGACACAAGATTTGCGCTCTTGTGGAAAAGCTAAGGTATGCTNTNCAATTCNCTAANNAATNNCTCTAACAAAAAANGAAGAAAGCGATNTGCNNGTTTTACTGATGTAATAACCGATGGACAAATGCTTTCTTCTTTTCTTTATTCGTGATGATCTAAACGATCGTTGACGTAAATGTTGTTGTTGCGATCTGGACCAACTGAGACCATGGAAACGGGAACTCCGACAAATTCTTCAATAAATTGAATGTATTTTTTAGCATTTTTTGGAAGCTCTTCATAGTTTTTCAAGCCACTGATATCCTCTTTCCATCCTGGAAGAGTGGTGTAAATGGGTTTAGCTTGAGCGACCTCTTGGGGATCAGAAGGAATATAGGTAATGGTTTCTCCATCGAGTTCATAGCCTGTGCAAACTTTGATCTCTTCCAAATCGTCTAAAACATCCAATTTAGTCAATACAATATCAGTGAGTCCATTTAACATGTGGGCATGTTTGATGACAACCAAATCCAACCAGCCACAGCGTCTAGGGCGACCCGTCGTGGCTCCAAACTCATGGCCCTTATTTCGCAACCATTGACCTTTTTCATCAAAGAGCTCCGTAACAAAAGGGCCTTCTCCCACGCGGGTAGAATACGCTTTGACCACACCAATGACCTGATCAAGCTTAGAAGGGGCCACTCCAGTTCCGATGGTTACACCAGCGGAGGTAGGAGAAGAAGAGGTAACATAGGGGTAAGTTCCATAGTTAATATCCAACATGGCGGCTTGAGCCCCTTCAAAAAGAACATCTTTTCCTTCATCAATGGCTTCGTTGACCAAATGTGTACTTTCGACCAGCATCGGAATGATTTGATCATGAATGGCTTCTAAATCTTTTTCCATTTTTTCATAATTGATCGGTTCAGCTTGATAGACTTTGGTAAACAATTCATTTTTACGCTCTACATTTTCTTTCAAGCGCTTTTTAAACTGCTCAAAATCTTTAAATTCATGATATCGAATGCCTTTGCGGGCATATTTGTCTTGATAACATGGCCCAATTCCACGTTTCGTGGTGCCAATTTTGGTGGAGGCTACAGCTTCTTCCAATTCATCTTGGTAACAATGATAAGGAAGCAACATCTGGGCGCGATCAGAAATACGAATATGGTCGGTGGACAATCCACTGGCTTTAAGCGTTTCCATTTCTTTTAGCAAGATGAAAGGATTGCACACCACTCCAGGCCCAATGATGCACTCGGCTTCTTCACGAAGGACCCCACTTGGCAATAAGTGGAGGATATGTTTATTGCCATTGACGATAACGGTATGCCCCGCATTGTCTCCTCCTTGAAAGCGGACGACCATGTCGGCTTGATCCGCTAGCACATCCACGATTTTTCCTTTTCCCTCGTCCCCCCATTGGGTTCCGACTACAACTTTGGCACTCATCTTTCTCTACTCGCAATCATCCCTTAAAATCTCACACAAAAAAACAGCCGCTTTTCAAGATCTGTGTAGCCGGATTTTAAACGATGCGAAGCGATTTCGCTTCTCTTGCTAGCCCCTTTTGCGAGCTTTCCTTTCCTAGTTCAGGCACTTGTCAAAGCAAGCTGCTAGCAAGGATTAGGATTCTTCCCTCTCAAAGTATAGGGAGCAAATGGATAAAGTCAAAGACAACCACTAAAGAAGAAAATCAGAAGGTCATAGAAGCCAAAGAAAAAACATCTTTCTGCTTTTCCAATCTTTCATCCTTGCTCTTTTCTTTTTCTTGGTGTTAGCCGCTTTTCAAGTCTTTTCTTTACTTAAAAGGCGAGATTTTAACCGTATGTAGGATCCCCCACTTCTAAAGTGGGGGATGAATTCCGTCGTACCCAAAAGGACAAAATATGATAAAGTCAGCTAAATTACAACAGCGAGAGCATGAATGATAAATATATTATAATTATAATATGGAAACACAACAACAATAGGCTAAAAAAGAGGTAAAAGTCATGGCAAACAAGGTCTTCAAATTCATATCCAAACGCA
>JAAVAY010000002.1 GCA_014803815.1 Allobaculum sp.
GCGGGATTGTTATTGTTATGAGCCACTCCTGTAGATTGATAGTTGACGTTGACTACATTTTGATAATGTCCAATTCCTTCACTGACACCTTCTTTAGCTAAATCTCTTTCATGAAAATACCAACTTGCGGCGGGATCCTCTTGTCCCCAAGCTAAATTTTCCCATACCGCATACATACGAGCGTGATCAAGATTTGTATCCGACCAGTTGAGATGTTTTTGGGCAATGGCAACGAGTTCTAAACTCACTTGTAAAGGAGGAATCTCGATTTGTTCTTGCTCTGCTTCTAAAGCGCGCAGTTCATTGGTGCGCTGAAGCGTCTTGCACGCTTCGATCATATTTTCAAGCGAGGTCGCATCACTCGGATCGTTTAAGTTGGTATAACCGGAAAGCTTCGAGCTTTCAGCAGCGAGCACCACTAAAGCCCGATGGGCATCTTGGTACAAATCTTCACTTTCTGTATGGAGTTTTTCTTGGGATAAAATCCATTCCAAAAAGCCTCGCATATTGGCTTCCTGTTTTTGATTCGCCTCTGTTTCTACGGCTAATTCGTGAGCGAAAAGAGATGAAAGGTGAAAGGGCAGAAAGGAAGTAAGACTGATAGCGAAGCCTAAGCCTAGACGCATTGATTTCGATCGCAAAAGAAATTCTCCTTTCTAAATGGTTTTGATTTTAAAACCTGTCTTTCTGACATGTGTTATCAAGACTTCTTTTATTTTCTATAAAATAGCGCAAAAAAGCCAACTCATTTTATAAGATTTTGAGTTGGCCAATTTATACCATATTTTTGATCAAGACGAAATGGGGCATCAAGGATTTAGAAATCTTCATCGTCTTCTTTTTCTTCCATCCACTTAAAGGAGCGAATGCGAAAGTCTTGGATTGATAAATCGTCGGGCAATTTTTGTTGATCGATGTCTTCTTCCACAAGATTTTTTAAAAGCAACAAGCGAATCAAACCATAGGCGATAACGCATCCTCCAAAAGCCATCAGCCAGCCATTTTTCCAAAGCAAACCAAAGATCAAAATCAAAAGGCCAATGGAAGCCAGCTGCAGTTGGGTGAAAAAAATCTTTTGTTTGGGACTCATGCTTAGCGGATGACACTACCAGGTGAAACCGAGTCGTCTAAAAAGACCACTTTGGGTCCACCTTTTCCCACGCTACAAAGCAACATGCCTTGGCTTTCCACCCCACGCAAGGTAGCGGGTTCTAAGTTGGCCACCACAATGACCGTGCGCCCAATTAAATCTTCTGGGGTATAATTTTGCGCAATACCCGAAACGATTTGACGGGGATTTTCTTCGCCCACATCAATGGTTTCAATGAGCAATTTATCAGCATCAGGATGAACTTTGGCCTCGAGAANTTTTCCCGCCTTTAAGCTTACTTTCCCAAAGTCATCAACTTGAATGGGTTCGATCACTTTTTTCTTCTTTTCTTTTTTCGCTTTTTTCTTAGGTTTTTCCACGGGTTCATTCGGCGTTTCAAATTCCTTCATATCTATCCGTTGGAATAAAGGTGCGATGGATTCCACACAGGAAATTCCGGTTTCGAGTTGACCAAATTCACGAATGGATTCCATCGTTCGTTGGTTAGTTTGCAGGGCATCGAGAATTTTTTGAGAGGTTTCTGGCATGAAGCTTTCTAAAAGTACTCCCGCAATGCGAATGCTTTCGAGTAGATTATAAAGCACGGTTTGTAAGCGAGCGGCCTTTTCTGGCTCTTTAGCGAGTTTCCAAGGTTCCGTTTCATCGATGTATTTATTGGAACGGCGCAAAAGAGTAAAGATCTCATCAAGAGCTGCACTCACTTGGAATTCTTCCATCTTTTCTTCCGTTTTCGCTATCGCATTCATCGCCACCGCTTTGAGATCTTCATCGACTGGCTCCGTTATACCTGGATTTTCAATTTTTCCTTGGAAGTATTTGTTTTCCATGGCAATAGTACGTGAAACCAAGTTGCCTAACACGTTGGCTAAATCCGAATTGATGCGCTCAGCTAAAAGCTCCCAAGTGATCACCCCATCTTGAGCATAAGGCATTTCATGCAAACAATAGTAACGCACGGCATCCACGCCAAATCGCTCAACCAAATCGTCGGCGTAAATGACATTGCCTTTGGATTTAGACATTTTCCCTTCGCCAACCAACATCCAAGGATGGCCAAAGACTTTTTTCGGCAAGGGCAAATCCAAGGCCATTAAGAAAATCGGCCAGTAAATGGTATGAAAGCGCAAGATGTCTTTGCCAATGATATGAGTAGCGGGCCAATATTTTTTAAACGCTTCGGGTTGCTCTTCATAGGAAAGTTCAGGATCGTAGCCTANGGAAGTGATGTAGTTAGTCAAGGCATCGAGCCAGACATACACGACGTGACGATTGTCGAAGTCAACCGGAATCCCCCATTGAAAAGATGTCCGCGAAACGCACAAATCTTGAAGCCCTGGCTTTAAGAAGTTATTGATCATTTCATTTTTTCGGCTTTCCGGCTGAATAAAGTCAGGGTGATCTTCAATATATTGGATTAAGCGATCGGCATATTTACCCATATTGAAGAAGTAGGCTTCCTCTTTCGCTTTGTGTACAGGACGACCGCAATCTGGACACTTGCCATCTACGAGTTGGGATTCCGTCCAGAAGGATTCACAAGGCGTACAATACCAACCTTCGTATTCACCTTTGTAGATATCACCTTGTTCATAAAGACGACGGAAGATTTTTTGAACAGCTTTCTCATGATAATCGTCTGTGGTGCGAATGAAGTAATCGTAAGACGTATTCATCAAATCCCAGTTTTGCCGAATCACCCCTGCCACATCATCAACGAATTGTTTAGGGGTAAGACCTGCTGCTGCGGCTTTTTCTTCAATTTTTTGACCGTGTTCATCGGTTCCCGTTTGAAAGAACACATCATAACCTTGAGCTCGCTTAAAGCGGGCCAAGGCATCACTCAAAATAATTTCATACGTATTTCCAATGTGCGGTTTTGCGGAGGTATACGCAATCGCTGTCGTGAGAAAATAAGGTTGTTTTTCCAATTCAAAAGTCTCCTTTCTGTTCTGTATTTTATGGTGAGTAGAATCTGCTTTTCATTTTTTTCGCTACCAAATAGGAAAAGGCGCTATTGGTTTTTTCAAAGTAGGCGAAAAAAGGCCGATCCTGCTTGGTGAGGATGGCCTTTTCTCATCCTTTNTGTGTTCTTTTCAAAGTGTAGCATACTCCTCTTTAAAAGAACTTTTCCCTTTATGATTTGGCAAATTGTGCGTATGAAAGGCCTTTTAATAAAGAAAAGACGAAAAGCGCCAAATAAAAAGGAGCTTTACGACTATCCGTTTGCTCCTTCATTTTTATGGAATGATTTCTTCTTCGTTTTCACCAAGCCCCTTAGTAAACGTCTCCAAAATTTGATCCGCTGTCGCTGAAGCAGTAGTGTAGCCTAAAAAGCGATCGGATTTGAGACTACCATGATAATCCGATCCTCCTGTGACATACAATTTTTCATTGCGAGCAAGAGTCATTAAAAAGGCTTTGGTTTGACGGGAATTGTTAGGTGTAAAAACCTCAAAGCCTTGAATTCCCGCATCGATTAAACCTTCAATCGCATCGTCCGAAATTTGATCCAAATGCCACCCTGCCAAAATGGGAATGCCTCCTGCTTTATCACGAATCAGTTCAATGATGGATTCTGCGCTTGGATACGAAGCCACAACTTCGCACGATCCACCTGGGCCAAAGAAATCGCGGGAAAATTGTTTGCGCGCTTGTTCTTCAGTTGGAAATTTTTGAAGATATTCGACTAAAACAGGTAATTGACGTGTCGCTTGGGTATCAAAGACAAGATTGGTTAATTCATGGGGGCGCACAATTTTAAAACGCGAATTAGCCATCAAGGCTTCGGTATTAAACTTAATGCCCATCGCTTTTTCAAAGAGCGCAATGCGCTGCTCAGATACATTGCGTTCGCGTTCAAGAGAGGCATTTTCCATCAAGACGAATTCATCCAATTTCCAGTTGATGTAATAGCCAAGAATGCGTACGCGTTCTCCAAAGATTTCGCAATCGACTTCCACCCCCGGAATGAATTTCAAACCGTGATGCGAAGCGAAGGGAATAGCTTGCTCACTGCTCCGTGCATTGTTGTGATCGGTGATGGAAATACACGTTAGGCCAAGATTTTTCGCTTTGATGATGATGTCTTCAATATCGGCATTGGAATCATCGGAATAGTCAGAACGAATATGTAAATCTACTTTCGAGAGCGGTAAAAGATCCGTGTGTTCAGATGATTCTTGGGGTTCATTTTGTTGATATTGGTTTTGAATAAACTCTTGTCGAGTCAAGTGCTTATCTAAAGTGGCCGGCTTTTCCTTTTGAAGTGGAGGAGTTGGCTTTTCTTCTACAGGAGCAGGCGCAGAGGTAAAATCGGCCTCTTCTTGAATGGAAGGGGTAGGTTGTGGTTCTTCTTCGATTTGATTTAGAACGGGTTGATTTTGAAGAGAGGCAGAAATGGGACTGTTGGAATGGCGCACTTTTAATTCGTAACGTGGAGTATAGACCAAAATCAGTCCAAAAATCCAATCTCCAAGGGAGCGTTGCCCTGGAGAAATAAGGGTAATCAATCCGCTCAATAGCCACCATCCCGCAATGCCAAAAGCTGAAAAGAAGTAGCCAAACAACATCATCGGAATGCCAAAACCAAACAATTGACGCAACACAAGGCGAATGGCTGGAGCGGGTTTGCGATTAGGGCGTACTAGGCGCAAGCCCATGTAGCGTCCTCCCCACGAATACCCCCCCGTTTTAGCGGTATAAAGAGGTAAAAGAATGCAACTGGTCATAAACAACAAGGCATACATTAAGTAAAATAACAGATCAAAATAAGCGGGTGGAATCACACCCGACAAAATCAAAATGAATTCGACACCCCAGACATAGACTGGAACGAGGCATATGTTTAAGTCGATCAAAAAGGCGAAAAGATGGTTTTCATAGTCTAAAAACGATCGTCCAAGAATAACCGCCTTTTTATATCCCTCTTTTTGGTAGAGCTCTTCCTCTTTGGCTTGCTTGGCGCGTTTCAATTCACTCTTGGTGAAATCAGCCATGAAAAACCCTCCTTTCATTTGCGTTCATTGTAACAAAAAGCAAGGAATTCCCGCCGTATCCTTTTGGAAGGATCCTTGCTTTTTAAAGTTCTACCTTTTGACCTCTTTAAAAAGAATAAGGTCAAAAAATTAGTCTGCCCATTCGNAATGAAAAAGGCAAGAAAAACAGTAAAGAAAGCATTATCAAAATTATCCTTCCAAAAAGAAAGAGGATTTCTAGGGCGTGCTCTAAAAAAAACAGCCAAGAAACTTAGCTGTTTTAAATAAAAATTAACCTTTTACNTTTTCGAAACGAATGCCTAAGCGGCGACGATTGGATAAATACAACATTCCCTGACTGCTCAGTAACAAACCACTGAGCCAGAGATTGGGATCTTGCCAAACGGCGGTGTTAACGGAAGACGTTTCATTTCCCGCTGGTACTTGGGTGATCGGCAGACCTAAACGAATGCGATTAGCCTGGGTGTAAAGCGTTTGAAACGTTTGAGATCCCATACTCGTTAAAAAGCTATTGACGGCCGCTTTGGAGTTCGCGCTTAAATTTAACCAATCGTTGATTGCATTGAGCAACTGACGATAATTGCTCTGAGAAGCTTGGCGAATCAACATACCTGATTGATAGCAATAGCGATTTAAAAATTGCGTCGCTTGAGCATCTGGCTGGGTGGCAGAAGAAGTAGATGAAGAGGCAGGAGCTGTAGAGGCGATGGAGGGAGTCGAAGACGTAGGAGCTGAAGAAGTTCCTCCTTGCGATTGGACTGCCTCGGAGGTGGGTTGCGAGAGACTTTGATCGTTAAGGGAAGGCTTTAAAGTCTCGTCGGTGGTTTGAGCGAGTTCTTTGGTTTCTAACCCACTGACCTCTACAAATAAAATTCCGGCAGGAGCTAAAGCGAGGCGATTGTTGGTAGCATCATAGGAACAATTATCATCTGTAAAAAAGAGAACATTGGCTCCTTTATCGGTATAGTTCAAGATTTGAAAGAGAACCACCGGTCCACCTCCGGAAAGCTTGATCACCG
>JAAVAY010000003.1 GCA_014803815.1 Allobaculum sp.
GATCCATTCTATTGGTAGCTGGGGCATTTTCAAAGGCTTCCTTCCAATCCACCTAAATAAACTTTTCGTCTTTGTGTTGCATTGCTTTTACTATGGCATCTACTCAGTTACAAATCTTGGTGAGATAAGCTTTATAAAGGCGATTGGGCTTTTGATAAAAAGTAACATTGACCTTTTCTGTTAAATCGGATCATTCCCTTGAAATCTGAGCAATTCAAAAACAAAAAGTAGAAAGGACCTCCATTTTGGTTGAACTCCGCACGCCTCTGTAAATAATACGCTTTTCCTTGTTCTTAAAGTTTTTGGCCATGAAACTCTAAAAAATCCCGTACCATTTTCGAGGTCATCGGTTCCATTTTGGATTCCTTGATAAAAGTTGATAAGGTACTTATTTTTATCGTAGACTCAAGCTCTTTGCAGGCCAAATAAAACTACTGAGCCACTGCCTTTATCCTCCCATCTAATCTTACATTTTAACTTTATATAAAGTACTTTCTAGAATATATTCATCTATTATGAGTCCCTAAAAGTGCCTATGGATTTTTATTTTCGAGCTTTATCAGCAATTTTTTTAAATTAGTACTTAAAAAGTATAAATTTATTTGATATATTGGGCACGAAAAGAGGCTTAATAAAATAAGCTGAATGTAATAAAAGAAAGGAAATTTATGAAAAAAGAAAAACTATTCTTAGCTCTACTGACAGGAGCAATAGCTACACCTGCCACTTTATCAATAGCTGATTCTATAATCCCTGTTTTGGCTGAAGAACCTAGTCCTACTGAAGAAGAGAACGCAACTAAAACCCAAGTAGATAAAACCGATAATGGGACTTTGACCTTCACGTTTCATAATAAAACTTATGACTTTGATAAAAATTATATTATTCAAACTGAGTTTACTTCTCCTTATACAGTAACTCCTGTAGAACCTACCTCGATAGAAGTGAAATGGAACCCTAAAGATAAATCTCCAGTAACTTTAAAAGCTGATACAGACTATATTATTGATTGGACAAATAATACTAACGTTGGTAATAATGCAATCGCCAAATTCACCTTTAAAGGAAATTATACTTCCAGTCAGCCAATCAGTTTAAACTTTTCAATCACTCAATTGGATCTATCTCAATCAACTAATATAAAGGTGAATTTAGAAGGGGGAGATACCCAATCTCTAAATATAGATGGTGTTAAACCTAATGTTTGGATTGAATTAAGGGAGGACCGCTTACCAGTTGACAACTATACAATAGAATTTGGAGCGAATAATAAGGTAGGAAAAGGAACAGTAAAAATTACGGGAAAGAATAATTGTACTGGGTTTATTACTAAAGAATTTACTATTGTTGAAGATAAAAATTCTAGTAGCTCTTCTACTTCTTCAACTGCAAGTAATCCAAGCAATAACAGCACATCATCAGCTAGTTCTTCGAGTAATAATAGCTCCTCTACGAATTCATCTACTACTAGCTCTTCCACTACCACTACTGGAAGTACTAATTCCAAACCTACTCTTACTCTTCCAACAGATGCAATTGGAATTAAAGTAGAGAATAATGAGACTTTGAAGAGTGCAGATGTAAAAAAACTAGAAGACTATATAAAATCTAACCACAATGAGTATGGCTACGATTTAAAAGTTAACAGTGCTTCAGTGGCTATTGAAAATGGTCAATCGACCTTTACCATGTCTATAACAGCTCAGTTAGAGAATGACAGTAAAATTGATATAACTCTTAGCAACTTGAAAAAACGTAGATCAGAAGATGCCATGATCGAGGAAAATGAATTCGTAGAGTTCATCGATCTTGAAGAAGAGATGGAAGATGCTTCTCTTGATTATGTGACAGTAGACGATCCGGGCAACGATGGCAAAAAAGTTACTATTAAAGGCATTAAAGCGAGCGATGCATTTAGAGTAAATAATTACTTAAATGGCACAAAAATTAGAAACATTTTGAGTGACCATGGATATAAAGTGAGTGACCTGAACTTCAGTAGTGCAGCTAAGATGAACCACGAATTTTCTATCACAGATCTTAGTAAGCCAATTTCTATCGTAGCTTCTGCCACTCCTCAATCTAGCTCTACTACAACTACTCCCTCTAAGCCAGTAGGTGGAAATGGAATCATTCAACTTCCTTCTTCTCCTGCTCAACCCACTACTCCTACAGTAGTTAAAAAGCCTACTTATCGTTTCTTCAACACACTTACTGGAGAACATTTTTACACCACCAGTGAAGCTGAACGAGACGAATTGATGAAAGATAGTCGTTGGAACAATGAAGGTCAAGGCTGGATTTCTCCTGAAACTTCTAGAATTGTGGTTTACCGCCTGTGCAATCCTAATACAGGCGAACACCATTACACAACAGATAAAAACGAGTACGACACTCTTCCAGCGTATGGATGGAGGCAAGAGGGAATCGGTTTCTATTCCGCTGATCCTCAAGTGAGCGACATTGCTGTTGTTTATCGTCTGTTCAACCCAAAAGCGAATAATGCTGGATCTCACCACTACACTCTAAGTGAACAAGAGCGTAATAATCTTGTAAATAATGGATGGAGAGATGAAGGGATCGCGTGGTACGGCATTCGAGAAGATCTTCCCACTAACTCCGATATTCCAAGCCAGCCAGATATTACTCCAAATACTCCTACTTCAGAAAACATAGATTTAAAAGGTTACTATGTCCATTCCTCTGGAGTGGGCGCTTGGGGAACGGAATTAACTATCGATGATAATAACCACTTTATTGGTAAATATGAGGATTCTAATATTAAAGAAGTATTCTTCTGCCAATATTCTGGAGATATTGTAGATATTCAAAAAGTAGGAGATAAAAAATATATTGGACGGATCGCGAATCTTCAACGCGAATTGCCAAGTCAAGCTTGGCTTGCGAGCTTTCCTTCGGATGTAAAAGTAGAAGAAGTGGATAATCCATCTTTTAAAAATGGAGATCAAGTTATGATTTATTTAGCGGGTTATCCAGTAAATCAAGTAAGCGAGGCAGAATACAGTTGGATGGGAATTTGGGGAAGCCTATTAACGGATAAGACTCCAGGTATCTTTATCACAAACCTTGATAATGAATGGTCTGGTTTTTGTGGTTATAACCTACCTACCTTCTAATGATTAAAATATAACTAGCTAGACTAAAAACAGAAAAATGTACTATTTCGCAAGCGTGAACTTAAGTAGGAATCAAAATCCTGACTCAGTTTACGCTTTTTTCTTCTTCCTAAATATTGAAATTCAAGGAGCGAGATTATAACAAAGCTGATAGGACTAGAAAAAATTATGGACAAGTCTACTCATTGTGAATATTTTACCAATCTTGATCTTTAGTGAGGACTAGCTTCCTATATCTCCTTTTGGCTTGCTGGCTAAAAGCACTGGGATGGGTAGCTTGAGCAATTATGCGCTTCAACAGATGAAATGAGAAGTGGGCCAGATAAAAGTGGAGCAAGATCATGCCTTGGAGTTCGATGAAGAGTTCAATGCCCACAAAGAGAATCGCCATCATAAGCAGTCCCGCTTTGCGATTGGATATGGAGAGAAAGCCACTCATACCAAAACCAAAGGTAATTCCACCTGATGATGACGCTGTAGGTTTGGCCAAATTTGCTGCTTCTAGAGAGATAAGACTTTTGCCCTAAAAGTTGAAAAAATATCCATCAATTTGAAAAAAACAAAAAAAGGAATATTTTCCTTAAATAAGGACGGTATTCCCTTTCTACTTTTTAGAATCTATCACAGATTGGAATGATATTCGTCTGCAAAGAACGAGTCCAAAAGCCCACCTGATTAGCTAGTAAGAACCATGGTTTAATATTCTAGTCTAGCCTGTGTTAAAAGGCTAATCAGATCAGGACATGGTACTTTGGCTAGTTCTTTTGGTTCTATCTTTTTCAGTCCGCCTCCATAGGATCGACCCTCTTTGAGGAAAGAATCGGAGCAAAGGCCCTTAAGAAATTTCCAGCATAACTCCAGACTGTTTGGATTGCCCTGCAAAAGATTGGCGAGTTTTTCTGTAGGGTAAAGCATCAAGTAGGAGTTGGTTGCAATCGCATCAGACTTATTCAGGATCATGCGAAACGGCATGGGATTGTCTTTTTTACCTCTGCCCATGTAGGAGAGCAAAAAGGGAGCTGGTTTTCTTTTCTCTTGGTAGTACCATTTTTTGCGGCTTTTACACAGATAGCGTTTGGCTGTGCTTTCCTTGCCGGTCTCTAAGTATTTCCATAGGCTTAGATATTCATCCTGGAGCTGTTCTTCATCCAGTCGGCAGTTAAGAAGGAAAAGTTGGCTGTCTAGCTCGGGCCAGCCTTTGGAGTTTTTGTCAATTTGATCCACTTTCAGGTTTCTTGGAGCTGGCAGAACAGGAGTAAACAGACTGAAGTCCATCCCCTCTTTTTCAATCTTTTCTTTTGAAAGGATAAAAAAGTTATTATCCCCAGTGGCAATCCCGCGTTGAACCTTGAAAAAATCCCCCAAGGTACAAGAATAGTCCTGCACTTCTTCAGACTCATCGAGCAGGTGAGTCCATTTTTCTTCAGGATCCAACTGTTTTCTTTCAATAGGCTGGGATTTTTTGGGGGCTGAAATATGCTCCCCAAAGGAGAACAGGATTTTTCGATCTGGGCTTGGTAAAGAGTTTTTAAACCAGACTACACAAGAAGAAACCAAGGCATCCTCAAACTTACTTTTATTGGTTGGATAGTGGTGTATGGCAATCAGATCTACATTATCTAAAAGGAAGCGCTTGAGAGCCTTCCCATACTCAACATCCATAAACTCAGACGGAATCAGCCATCCACAAAGTCCATCCTTTTCAACCCACAAGCTGCTTAAAAAAACAAAGTAGACATACAGCCCAGACAGTCCAGAAACGGAAAGCCCTGTAAGTTCTTTTACCTTCTTTTTAAGCTCCGCTTTTGTTCTAGCCTCCAAGAGGTGATGTCGTACATAGGGAGGATTACTGATGAGAAGGTTCCCCTTTTCTCCTTCAAAGTACAGGGCATCTTCATGGAGCAGTTCAAGCTCCGTCTGGGCCCAGCACTGTCTGGCCATATCAAGACTTTGCCAGCTGATCTCAATTCCAACCGCCTTGTCCAAGACCCTTTCCTCTAAGGAGCTAAGAAGAGCTGAGTAGATGGCTCCTGTTCCAAAAGCAGGCTCTATAAAAGAGATAGGCTTCTCATTTTGAAGGGAAAGGCCATATTCAACAATCTCCCTTGCCAGAGCAAAAGGAGTCGCAAAAGAACCGAGTTTTCTTTTTATTTCCGTCCCTAACTGAGCATCCAGCTCTTTTTGTTTTTGAATGCGTTGTTTTTCTAAAGATCCAGTTTCTCCAAATCTTCTTGGTTGTGTTCCCATAGCCAGTCCATCCCTTCTGAACTCATATACTGCAGGTATCTTTCATCGAAGTAGCCGCCCAAAAACAGCAAGTACTGCACTTGGTCCCCATATTCTTCCATAATCTGCCTAAATTTCTGGGCTTCTTCTTTCCTTCGCTTGTTTACATTAACAAAATCTCCAGCGGACTTGGCTTCGAGAAGAATCAGCCGACCATTCTTTTTTGATCGTATAGACAAATCGATTGAAATCGCCACAGGCTGCCCACTCCCTGTATGAAAGAGCGAGGAATGAATCGTGTACTGACCAGTCTTAAGTTGCTCAAGTGGACTTAGACCGACTACCTGTGTGTATCCTTTTTCATCCAAAAAGGTTGTAAGGATATCCAGCTGTCTTTTTTCTTGAGAGTTTCTGATGATCGAATCTGCTCGGCTTGCGCTCAGGCGGTCTGTAAGTACAGCCTTGGCTTTTAAAAGTTCTTTATCTGAGGGAGTTCTGTTTTCTGCAATCCAGCCAAAAAGCTCGCGATCGAGCAACTTCCTGATCACAGAAAGTATTCTTTCTAGATCTTCTTGCTGATTACTCATGATCCAGTTTTGTGATTCCTCCATCTTTTTAATCAGGTTCCCTGCCTGAATCTGGGAAAGGCCTTTAAGCCTGTCCCTAGCTACAGGAGGTGCCGTAGCCAAGCGTAAGATCACAAGATAGTGCGGATACTGCTGAAGAAAGTCTACGGACAGCCCAGTCATATTATTTGAGTCGACAAAAAAGCGATCAATCATGTGAGCTGAAGCTTTTCTTACTGAGTAATAGATCTTTGGAGTGTAGCTCTGGAACCATTCATTATAGGTCCGCACAGACTCTTTGATATCGGCATTCCACTTTTCCTGATCATATATGTTTATAGCCATGAAAAAAGCCTCGATTCTAGATTGAGAAGGCCACCTCTTAATAGGGGTGAGAAAATTTATTTATAGAGTATTATATCACGTTATATAATTATAATTTTTAAGCTGAAACGGACTAGGTCCAATCGACGGATTGATTTGTACTAGTCTTGCTTTTGGCTTTTGGTCAGCAAAGATAATATGAAGTGGCTAGTAACAATTCTTTTATAATTCTCCTATCGGTCTTCTAACCGCCTTAGAAGACTAATAGGAGGTACGAATATGAGCTTTCAGTCCGTTTTTATTCACTCACATAGTCTGTAGCTGATCTGTTTTACGTGTCCTGCTATTTCTTTACTGTGTTCTAGAATAAAAGGAGAAGGAAGAGTGTGATCTTTAGTAATCTGCTTCCTCATTCTAAAATATCCTTATGATTGGACATTTCTTGTAATAAGGACTTTCATGTCCCTAAATTTTATTCATCCTCATCCCACTGGAATCCTATGATCTTTTCCCTTTATCATCTCCATTAAGCCTGTCGGTAAGGAGATCATTTCGGATCTTTACTCTTTTGTTCCAATCCTTCAAAGGACTAGTTATTGATATATTCGTATTCTATTCGAGATCGCTTTTCACAATCTAACGACCATTTAGATAACTTTGTTGTGTATTTCAAGAGAAAAACCTAAAAAAGCCACACCTTAGCGTTTAGCGGTGTGGCTTGGAATGAGCGAATCAGCGGGCAAAGTTTCATATTCTTGCCAATTGGCGTATTTTGAAAGGCCTTCTTGGGGTGGATCGTTGACTTCAGGTTTGGCTTTTTGAACAGGGATGGAGGATTCATCAAAGGGTTGTTTCGAAAACAGCTCATCAGGAGAGTTAAAGTTTTTCGTATCCTGCAAATTTTCCGAGTCCATCATAGCCACATGAGGACTTGCTTCCTGCAACTCCTGTTTGTTGGTTTGCTTGGTGGCTAAAAGGACGGGATGCGTAGCTTGGGCAATGGTGCGCTTTAATAAACGGTACGAAGAGTGCGCCGGATGAAAGTGGGGCGAAATCATGCCTGTGCGTTCAATGAAAAGTTCAATGCCCACAAAGAGAATGGCCATCATGAGAAGTCCCGCTTTGCGATTGGATATGTAAAGAAAAGCACTCATACCAAAGCCAAAGGTAATCCCACACATGATGATAACGCTGTGGGTTTGACCAAAGCGGCTCATGAGTTGATGATGCAAATGAGAGCGATCCGCCTGATCCACGGGGATCTTTTTTATTTTGCGGCGCAATATGGCAGAAAAAGTATCGATGATGGGAAGGACTAAGATCAAAATCGGAAAGCCTAAAGTCATCATCGTGGATGACTTAAAGCCTAGTAGCGAAAGAGCAGCAATCGTACTGCCAAGAAAAAGCGAGCCACAATCGCCCATAAAAATCGAAGCTGGATGGGAATTGTATAATAAAAACCCTAAAATGGCGCCCATCAAGATCAGCGATAATAAGATGATATCTCCTCTACGATCCACAATCGAAATCGCACTGACAACCGAGAGCACCACTAATATCATGCCCCCACACAATCCATCGAGTCCATCCAATAAGTTGATCGCATTGGTGATGCCTACAATCCATAGGATGGTAAAGATGCCACAAATGAAGGGATTAGTGATGGAAAAGCGAAAGATGCGCAAGGTATCCACACCTACCCCAAAGTACAACAAGATGAGTGCCGCTAAAAGTTGCAAGCCAAATTTCATCTTAGCGGGCAAATCGAGAAAGTCATCCCATAAGCCGATTAGAAACATCATGGAACTCGTCAAAAACACGCCCATCGTCGAACGATCCGGCGTAAAAAACAACAGTAAACCGATCACAAACGCAAAATAAATCGCAATGCCCCCAATACGGGAAATAATGCCGTGGTGAATGGTGCGATTATTTTGTTTTGCCCAAGCGTCTGTCCACTTGGAGACGATTTTCACAATTGGAATCAAAAGAGCGGACAATACAAAGGGGACCACAAAGGTCAACACACATCGCGTTTTGCACCCCTCCTTTCCTCTTTTTTAAATCATAAAATTAGTATAAGACAGGCTGTCAAAATTGCCAAAAGCGCTTTGGTCTGGACCTCTTTGCTTTTGCTTCCCTTACATTCCCTTGGCATTTTATAAAGCAAGAGAAAGGGGAAGAGGGAGTGGGCTTATACTAAGCGAGGAGGTATCGAGATGAAAAAATTGTTGTTAGTCTATAACCCCTTTTCGGGCGATGGACGCATCCGCTATTCCTTAGCCGATTTAGTCGAACTCTTTTCCAACGCGGGATTTTTAACCACGCTGTATCCCACCCATTATGCAGGGGATGCCAAAAACTTCATTCAAACCAAGGGGGCTTTTTACGATCGCATCATCGTCTGTGGAGGCGATGGCATGATGCATGAAGCCATCAATGGCTGGATGCAGGGACTCGATATGCCCTTACTTGGCTATATTCCTAGTGGTACAGTCAATGATTTTGCCAGTACCCACGATATTCCCAAAGATTTAATGGAAGCGGCGCAAGTAGCTAGTGGCAAGACGTGGAGCAGTTTGGATAGCGGCACGTTCAATGGAGAGTATTTTGCTTATGTCGCTGCCTTTGGCATTGGCACGAGTGTCTCGTATCGCACCTCCCAACGCAAAAAAAAGCGCCTTGGCTCTTTAGCCTATGTTTTAGAGGCGCTGACGACAGTGGACTTTACCCATTGGGAAAACAATTGTGAAACGATGAAGATTATTTGGAAAGGTGGGCAAAGTGAAGGGGACTTTTTGTATGGCATGGTTTCAAACTCCAAATACGTCGCTGGAACCGATTTTTTCACCAAAGACCTCTTCAACTGGCACGATGGCTTATTGGAAGGCTTATTTATTCGTCGACCCATGAATTTGATGGAACTCAACACCATCATTGCGGGAATCACCCGCTCCGATTTTAGCCATCCCTTATTCATTCAAGTGCAAAGTCCGTGGTTTCATTTTGAGTGTAAGCATGCCGCTTGGACTTTGGATGGGGAATTTGGGGGCATTCACGATCGCGTCGAGATCAAAGTCGTTCCCTCCGCTTTAAAATTAGCCCTTCCTGAAAGCCACCTTCAAGAATGGCCACTTCTCAGGCAAGAGGAAGTCAAAGAAGAATTCATAGAGAAAGATAAAGATAAGGATATAGAAGACGATCGAAAGATAGAGAGCCGACTATAGAAGAAGAAAAATAGAGTGGCTCTTTTTCATGGAAAGCAAAAAAAAAAGGGGAATCCTTTTTGGGTGTTTTCTTTTTTTAAGAAAATGGCGCACAATAGGGATTTAGAAGTGTCTTTATTTCAACCCGTGTGGTTGAAAGCACCAAGAAACACTCTTTGGTGCTTTTGATATATAAGAAGGGGATTTTTCATGCATCAAGACGACATGCAAGACCAAACGGCCAATTCTCGTGAAACCATCCCAATCGAGAAACTGGCCGATTTTGCCGCTAAGAATTCGACGGTGCCCAAACGCTCCGCTAAAACCCAATCTTCCACCAACAAACGCATTCGCTTAGCCGATGCGACCAATACCCAAAGTACAGGCCTAGCGCAAAATACTTCTGGAAAATCATCCATAAAAATAAATAACCAAACATTTAGGGGAAAGCCTACCGATATCGTCGTTCCCCTAGATAGTACAGGGTCTAAACCAAGTACCGTACCCTCTGTTACCCAAGACTTAGAGAGTTTGGCAGCGCAAATTCAAGCTGCTAAATCGCACATTCAAGAGCCTGGCGACATCGTACAAGCGAAAGCCGAAGCGAAGGCGAAAGCAGAGGCCGAAGCAAAAGCCAAAGAAGAACAGGCCCAAAAGGAAAGCCAAGCCAAGAAGACGTCCTCTAAAAAGAAAAAAAAGGCGAACTCTCAATCGACTCAAAGCTCCTCGGAAAAGAAACAGACCACTCAAAGCAATAAAACGAGTAAAAAGAGCAACAAAAAGAAAAAGACTAAGAAAAAAGGCAAAGAGGCAGCTCCAGTCGAGGAGAAAGTGGAATTTGAAGTCATTCAACCCAATGCGCCCAAGGAGAAAAAGCCACCCAATCCCATCTTAGTCAAAGCCGGAAAAGTCATCTGGACTCTGCTCAAAGCCCCAGGGACCTACGCCTTAATCATCGTCATCATAGCCATTGGCGCTTTTTTGATGAAGATGTTTCAACTGTCGCTTTTTAAAGTCTCCTTAGCTGGACTCATCTTAGGCGTATCTTTAGTGGTAATGAGCTTAGCTGGGTATTGGTTTTTCCTGACTTCCCATAAGTTTTGGCAAGTGCCAGCCTTATTACTTTGTGCGGCCTTAGTCGGTTGTTCCTTTTATGGACAGCGTGAACTCTCCAGTTTTTCCGCGATGTTAGAGACCATTTGTAAACCAGGCGCCACATTTATTCAAAGCGTAGGACTGTATGCGCCAACCCTCATTCCCATTAATGACTTGAACACCTTAAATGGAGAAACACTCGGAATTATGGAAAATCGGGATACCGCGGCAGTCAATGCACTACTCGATGACCTCTTGGCCCAAGGCATTCATGTGAAAACTAAAGCGTACAACTCGCTGCAACAACTGTACAAAGCCGTGCGTGGCCAAGCCATTCGTGCCGTTATCTTAAATCCAGGCGATGTCAAACTCATCGAGGAATTCGCTGGAGTCGGTCAATCCAGCACGCAACTCTCCGCCGTGTATCGCGTACCCGTCAATACTGAGGTAAGTACTCCTATATCACATAAA
>JAAVAY010000004.1 GCA_014803815.1 Allobaculum sp.
TTTCTCAAAAAAAACGCACGAACGACATCTCTCTTTTCTAAGCTTCAACTCAGAAATTTTGAAAGGAATTTGTCTTCCACAAAAAAAGCTTAACCTTATTTATAGGTTTAATTTCTAAACGAAAAAATTAGATCTGTTCTTTTCAATATGCTAAAATCGTTCAGTACTAGGCCAAGATTAGAAAAGAGAAAATGCTCTTTTTCTTTTTCTTCATGCTTTTCATTTCTTGTCAAGTGTCTTGAAGCGTGGTAACATACTAAAGCGACTGTAAATCAGTCAGACTATTGGAGAAGGAGGGATTGGAAATGTCTAGAAAGTGTGCAATCTCTGGTAAAGGACCTATGTCCGGAAACAAACGTTCTCACTCCATGAGAGCTTCCCGCCGCAAATGGAACGTAAACCTGCAGAAAGCGACAATCATGGTTGATGGCCAACCTAAAACGGTAAAAATTGCGGCCAGAACACTGAGAACTTTGAAAAAACAAGGAGCAATCTAGTCCTATTCAAGCTGCCATTGGCGGCTTTTTTTTTACTTAAAAACGTAAAAGAAAGAAAGAGGATCACTTCAATGAAAAGTCTTTCACAAATGAGTTTAGAAGAGCTATGGAAATTATTTCCTATTTATTTAACTGAACCGCAAGAGGCTTGGACTCAATGGTATGAAGAAGAGAAAAATCAAATTGATCAAATCTTAGCGTATAAAGATGTTCAGATTCATCATATTGGTAGTACGGCTATTCATGGGATATGGGCTAAGCCCATTATTGATATTTTGATTGAACTTCCTTTTCCTGCGCTTTTGCAAAATGCAAAAGAACAACTTTGTAGTCATGGCTATCTTTGTATGTCCCAACAAAAAAATCGGATTTCGTTAAATAAAGGATATAGCCAAAAGGGATTGGCCCAAAAAGTTTTTCATGTGCATTTGCGCTTAAGTGGGGATCATGATGAGATTTATTTTCGAGACTACTTAAATGCTTTTCCACCTATCGCCAAAGAATACGAAACATTAAAACTGTCTTTGTGGACGAAGTATGAATTTGATCGCGACGAATACACCAACCAAAAAGCCGAATTTGTCACCAAATACACACAGCTTGCCAAAGCAAGGCATCACAAGGAATAGACATCAATCTATTTTTGAAAAAAAAGGCAGCATTAGATGCCATCTTGGCTTGCTGCCTGTGAATAAATTCGTCGTTCAATAATAGGAGAATTGGATTTGTCATATTACGATTCTAATTAGTCAAAATAGGTTCCTGGAGTAATGATGCCACGTAAAGATAAGACATCCGCTCCCACACTCCCTAAGATCATGTCCGAAAACAAGACACAGTTGTCTCCAGCGGCCCAATATGTTTTAAAGGCACCACTTTTGAGTTTATAAAACTTCGCCCCCGTTCGATAATGCAGACGACTAGGGTAATCCTTTTCGAGTTCTCCAAGTTCGTGATGAACTCCTTTTTTTTCCCATTCACTATACCAACGCACGGAGCGATGATGAAGCTCTGTAAGTTGCTCTTCAATCCGTGCATCTTGTTCAGGTGTAGTTTGGATGGTGTATTCAAAAAGAGTATTGTGCTCATATTTCATTAAATTGGGTCGATACAATTCAGCTGGAACCGTAAAGTAAACGCCATCTCCCATTGTGCCAAACAGATGCACACTCTTGGTGTCATAGTTGCCATAGGAATACACCATTCCCTTCCAAGAAAAAGTAAAATGGCCAATCTTTTGAAATCCTTCTGGCCCAATATGAACCATCACGCGCAATTTAGCAGGAGTCTCGCGTTTGATGGTTTCTAGGGAATATTCTTTGCCAGTGCGAATTTGATTGTTCAGATTGCGACAAACAACATCAGGTAAAAAAGCTGCAAGTAAAGTCGGCAAAGAGACATAAATTCCACGACGCCAATGATAGGAATCAGAATACTTTTGAAGAGTTGAAAACACCATCCGAATGGCAAGTAAGATGAAATAAACTCCAAATAGGCGCATTAAATTTTGAGTATCCACGATCTTTGTCCACAATAAGACAATACCCAAAAGAGCATAGCTCAAGGCAAGTAAAAATGTAACGAAGCTTCCCTTAACATGGTTATGATGGTGAATCCAAAGTTGGATTGCCATGACAAGGCCAATCCCAAGACAATACCAACCAAAGCTTGTACGAACGATCCATTCTGGAAGAGATTCGTTGTAATTTAAAAGCCAAGCAAAGCCAAGAACGAGAGCAGAAAAAAGAAGATCGCTTCGACTTGAGCGACCGCGAAAGAAAAACAAAAACAACAAGAACCCACCATATCCCGTAAGAGCCACCACAACCAAGCGCAACATGAAATGAAAAGAGATGGCTGGCATGAAAGAACAAAAGATTCCAAAAGCGAGCAATAACAAAGCCACCAATAAGCCTGTAACCATTTCTATCTTTGTCGCGTGATCAAGAGTACGAAAGCGACGTTTAGCGATAGTTTGACTCGACACAAAGAACCCTTCCACTTTCTAAAGTTACGATACCTTGCTTGGCTTGAAACGAATTGGAACAGGTGTAGACATCTTTTTGGTCAATGAGCTGATGATGAAGAGGATACAAAAACCCTTCTAAAGAAATCACCGAAGGTTCATAAGCAAAAAAGGAGACATGGACATAGTCAGCGCTTAAACAATGCTGGCCTGGTAAGAGGGTAAAGAGGCGTTGGTGTTCTTCTAGACAAATGACTTGGGGATATTTCCAAACAATACAGCGAATATTGGCCAAGGTGTGATCCAAGCGTTTGCCAAAGGCGCCAACAAAATAAATGGTTTTATACCCCATTTCCACAGCCGTTTTCATAGCCATTTCGGAATCCGTTTCATCTTTAGCTACTGGTAAAACCGTCGCTGGAAACGAAGGAGACACGGGTAAAGAGCCACTATCAAAGTCTCCGATTGCAAATAGACACAGATGGCCTGCATCGAGGATGTGCTGAAACCCAGCATCCACTCCGATCCAATCGGCTTCTTGAAGGTTGGGAAGCCATGTGGCAATAGGGGACACTAAAACAGCTGTATCATGTTTTCTTAACAAAGAGAGTTCACCGCCTCTTTGATGTCTTTTTTAAAGACATAGCTTCCCGCTACCAAGGTATCGACTCCAGCTTCTTTGGCTTGCTTTGCGGTTTCGCAGTTGATGCCTCCATCAATTTGGATGCGGCAATTAGGGTTTTTAGTTTTTCTAGCTTCTTCTAGGACTTTGACTTTTTGAAGCGTTTCGGGAAGAAAGGCTTGGCCTCCATAGCCAGGATTGACACTCATAATCAAAACTAAGTCCGTTTTATCCAACAATTCCAAAAAAGGTTCAATTGGAGTAGCGGGTTTTACGCTAAAGCCCGCCATAATTCCTTGTTCATGAATAGCATCCAATAAAGCGGAAATACGGGTAAGATCGTTATCGAGGGCTTCAGTGTGAAAGACGATGGAATCGGCCCCAGCTTTTGTGAACACATCCGCAAAATAGACTGGATCACTGACCATTAAGTGAACGTCTAAAAACAAATCCGTAGATTTCTTGAATTGCTTTAAAATATCGGGTCCAAAGGAAAGATTTGGCACAAAATGGCCATCCATGACATCAAAATGAATCCATTTGGCATTGGACTCTTCAATGTCTTTAAGCTGTTTTAACATTTGCGTATAGTCCATCGAAAGAACGGAAGGAGCAATAATGAGTTCTGGCATACCTTTCAATTTAAAAAGCCCGCATCAAATCCATGGTTGCGGGCTTTCCTTTCTAACGAATTGGGCAAAAACCATGGAGAAAACGAGAAAAATGGCTTTTGATGCATTTAGCGATATTTACGAGGGCTATTGATCACTTGAACATAATCGTCGTAAATCGTGGGATTGATCCGTCCCTCTTCCACCGCTTTTTTAACAGCACAGCCAGGTTCGTGCACGTGAATGCAATCGGCGAACTTACACCCTTGCTCTAAAGCCTCTTGAAAATCAGGAATCACTTTGGCCAATTTTGCGATATCCAAATGGGAAAAGTCAAGAGAAGAAAAGCCAGGCGTATCCGCGACTAATCCTTCCGCTATGGGAAAGAGCTCACAATGACGGGTGGTATGTTTTCCCCGGCCAAGGGCTTTTGAAGTTTCTTGGGTACGAAGTTGGAAGGAAGGTTCAAGGCGATTTAAGAGGGAACTTTTTCCCGCCCCCGTTTGTCCACACAAGACGCTAATCTTGTGGCTCAATAGGGCTTTCAAGTCTTCATCGTCCGAGCCAGGATGCGAATAAAAAACCCGATATCCACTTTGTTCATAGCGATCAAGCAAAGCTTTAAAAGTGGCGAATTCTTCTGGACTGACTAAATCGGACTTCGTGATGCAGATGACGGGTTCGATATTACAAAGTAACACCGAAAACAACAAGCGATCCAAAAGATGTACATTAAAATCGGGATCTTTTAAACTTGTGACCACTAAAGCTTGATCGATGTTGCAAACGCTTGGACGCAAGAGTTGGTTGGTGCGAGGCAAAATAGAATCAATACGATAAGAGTCTTCGATTTGTTCAAAATTGACAAGATCGCCCGCAAAGGGCTTTTGTCCTTTGCGCATGGTTCCACGCGGTTTGGCAACAACGGTTTCATCATCGCAAAGAATGGTGTAATGGTTAGAGATAACTTTAATGATTCGTCCTTGTTTCAAGGAATCGCCTCCTTTTTCAGAGTCGGGAAAGATCAATAATACAGTGTAATGACACTATCGCTTCCCTCTTGGGTATAGGTAGTTCCAACAGGAGGATCAATATCGATCACCTCTTGGGTTCCATACACATTTCGGGTTAAAACTGCCATGCCTTGGTTATTGAGCACTTCTTTGGCTTCATCGATATCCATACCAATGTAGCTTTCATCGATGGTGAGAGTAGGATAGGTCGAAACGACAAAATGAATGGTTTCAAGTTTAGAAGGATCAATGCGTAATCCTGGAGCTAAACCGCTTTGTTCCAAAATAACCCCAGGCATATGGTTAGCATCGCCCTGTTCGGTGGTATCAATGATGATGTTTAAATTGTGATCGTGAAAGAGCTTTTCCACATTCGCTAAGGGTTGACCTCGATAATCACCCACTAAAAATGTTGGGCCTTTGGAAATACGAACCGTTACGGGACTTTCTTTGATGTATTCGCCCGCAACGATGTTGGTTGAATCGGCATATCCAGGATCAACAAGGTCACTTGCCACTTGTTCGATGTAAATATTTTGGGGTTCAATTCCCGCAGCGACGAGCGTTTGAATGGCTTCATCTTGGGAAAGTCCGGTGACTGTGGGTACTTTGTGCCATCCAAACCAGCCATTGATAGGAAAGACGCCCGTAGCCATCAAAGAAGTAATAATAAATAAGCAACAAAGAGCCACAATTCCCCCTACCAATACCATAAAACGTTTTGAAATCTTTTGGGGCTTTTCAATGTGGGAAATTTGAGGAATATCTTGATCTTCTTTTTCTGGTTCGGAGTTTTGAACGGGTGGTTCTGGCGTTCTAGGAAAATCGATTTTTTTGACTTTCAATTCTAAAGGCTCAACATAACGCATTTCGGGATCAAGGCAATGATCCAATGCATCCATAAATTCTTGCGCCGTTTGATAGCGTTCATCGGGACTTTTCGCGGTCGCTTTGATGACCACGTTTTCAACTCCTTGAGTAACCGTAGGATTGTAGGCATGAATGTTAGGCAAAGGATCCTGCATGTGTTTAATCGCAATCTCCGCAGCCGTTTTTCCATTAAAAGGAACGCTACCACAAAGCAATTCAAAAAAGACGATTCCAAGCGCGTAAATGTCCACACGATAATCAGGTATCGCTCCTGTTGCCGATTCGGGAGCTAAATAGTGGGAGGATCCCATTACGGCTTGGTTACGGGTAATGGAGGTAGAATTTTGTTCGGTTGCCGTCACTGCAATGCCAAAGTCAGCAATTTTAAGATCCCCAAATTGACTGACCAGCACGTTTTGTGGCTTGATGTCGCGATGAATGATGTGATGAGCATGCGCTTCTATGATGGCGGAGGTAAGCTTTTTCATGATCTCCACCGCTTGACCTACAGGAATGGGTTTATGGTTGGCAATATAGTCCTTTAGATTTTTTCCCTTCACATATTCCATGACGATGTAGGCCGAGCCATCACTTTTTCCCACATCAAAAATTTCTACAACATTGGGATGGCGCAAAAGTTTAGCGGCTTTGGCTTCCCGAAAAAAGCGCATAACTGCCTCATTATCGTTAGCAAAGCGTGGGCGCAAAAATTTAATGGCCACTTGTCGTTTTAAAACGATGTCGTCCGCTAAAAAGACGATGGCCATTCCTCCCTGGCCTACAGTTCCTGAGATTTTATAGCGATGGTTGAGCATGGGGGGAGGAGAAAGGACTTCTTGGTCTTGATTAGACGCTATGGGTTTACTTTCGGCCATAGTCTTTTCCAGGTCCCGTCACGATCACGGTGCAATTGTCATATCCCCCTGCTCGTTGGGCGAGTTCAATCAACATTCCCGTTTTTTGGTCCAATGAAAAGCTCGATTCCAAAACGCGTAAAATAACTCCCTCATGAACATAGCCATGCAATCCGTCGCTACAAACCAATAAGGCTTGATAATTGGACTTAATCTTATTGACATCCAGGCGAAACGTTCGCCATACCCCAAGAGCATTGGTCAAAGCCGAGCGCTTTTCATGGACGCGCGCTTCTTTTTCTGTGATCTTGTTTTCGTTGACAAGACTTTGAACATAGGAATGATCTTCACTCATTTGAATCAAGCCATCAGAATACAAAGCGTAAACGCGAGAATCGCCCGCATTAAAGATATAGGTCCCTAAAGAACAAACCAAAACTCCTGCCGCGGTGGTTCCCATCCCTCGATTTTTGCGATTCCACATCGATTTGGAATAAATGGAGTCATTGATCTTATTGAGCGTTTTGCGAATCCAGTCGTTGGCTTGATAGTCTCTTTGAAATTCAGGGGCTTTTTTAAAAAATTCGTCTGCGATTTGGCAAGCCATACTGCTTGCGATTTCACCACTTGCCGCTCCACCAATGCCATCACAAACCAAAAGCAGAACGTCTCCATGATCATTTTGGGCTACAAGATAGCTGTCCTCATTGAGTTCCCGAGTAGTTCCGGTATCCGTAAGTCCACTTGCTTCAATTATCATTTCGGTTGGCAACATGCTTAGATCGGCGAAGCACTTGCCGCTCCCTCCTTTCTGCTTTTAACAAAAAAGGCCTTTAGCCTTCGGTCTTTAGTCTTTTGCTTTTTGTTTGGCTTCCTTCTCCTTGCGCAATTCTTTAATGCGAAGCTGACCACACGCGGCATCGATATCAGAACCATGTTCCTTGCGTATGGTGACTCCAATCCCCGCTTTTTTGAGAATATCGTAAAACTTCATCGCAACTTCAAGCACTGTGCTATGAAACCCATGCTCATCCACACTATTATAAGGAATCAAGTTAACATAACACAGATATGGACGAAGCAACTCAGCCAATTGGCGGGCGTGTTTTGGACTATCGTTGACTCCTTTTAACAAGATATATTCAAAGGTCAGCTTGCGATTGTTTTCGCGTCCATATTCTTCTACCACTCCCATCAGCTCCTTTAGAGGATAGGCTTTGTTAATGGGCATCAATTGGGTACGAAGTTCATCGTTTGGAGCATGCAAAGAGATCGCCAAATTGTATTGATAGTGCCCTTTCGCAAATTCTTTGATCTTGGGCACAATACCAGAAGTGGAAATGGTGATGTGACGACTTCCAATGGCTAGGCCGCGATCGTGATTGGCTGTTTTCAAAAAGTTCATCACCGCATCGTAATTATCAAAAGGTTCTCCCGTTCCCATGACCACGATATGAGAAACTCTTTCTCCTTTTTTATCGAGCTCTTTTTGAACATGCATAATTTGACCAAGCATTTCTGCACTCGTCAAATCGCGTTGCTTTTTAGTCAGGCCAGAAGCACAAAAGGAGCATCCCATATTGCATCCCACTTGGCTTGAAACACAAACGGAGTTTCCATAGTCAAATACCATCAAAACACTTTCCAGTAAAGCACCATCTTCGGTACGAAATAAAAATTTCGTGGTCCCATCACTTGCCACTTGCTTACGAACAAGCGTTAAAGGATTAAATGTGAAATCCTTTTTCAGCTCTTCACGTGTTTCCTTTGACAGATTAGTCATCAAATCAAAGTCTTCTACACGCTCTTTGTACAACCATTGAAAAATTTGTTGGACACGAAACTTTTTCCATCCCTTGGACAGAGCCCAATCTTCCATTTGGTCATAACTCATATCATAAATGCTACGCATCGTTTTTTATTCCTTTCAAATGTTTATTGATTCAAAATAGATCCTAATCTCGACAAAAGAGATAGAGTCCAAGACGAATCTCTTCTTTTTGATTCTAGTCTTTTGAACTAAGTATAGAGAAAAAGTATAAAAGAAAATAAACCTCCAAATTTTAGTGTAATCGAGGGAATTGAAGAGTCAAATTTTCCAGTCATAAACTGAAGAAGAATCAAAGTCTATAAAAGTCGAAAAATGAAAGACCAACTTTCGTTTTTTCATCCATCCCTACCTATTAATTTTAAATAAAATTGAGAGAATTGAGATCAGGTTATGTTATAAGTAAAGGAAATCCTTAGCCTTTTCCCCGCCTACGTGGGGATGACCCTTTCGGCGGCCCCATTTTAGCGGACACCACTTACTTATCCCCATATACCCTACGCGAAGATATTGGCTTTGGATTCATTGTATTCATCTTTTTGCTTTACTATACTATTCAAAAAATCCCGTTTTCGAAATCAATCGAAGACGGGATTTTTACTTACAGTGCTTTTAATAAACGGCTCAAGTAAAAACCGCCGTTTACGTCGCTTGGTTGAATGGTTTCTTCTTTATCGAGTGTAAATTCGGGATGGCGCTCTAAAAAAGCTTTGACTTGGCGCTCATTTTCCTTGGTATTGAGGGTACAAGTCGAATAAATGAGATCGCCTCCCGCCTTGGTTTGAGCGGCTCCTGCTTCAAGAAGGGCTTGTTGAAGAGGTAAAAGTGTATCGATATCATCGGGATTGAGTCGTAGCTTCATGTCTGGTTTACGACCTAACACGCCATACCCACTACATGGAACATCACACACAACTATATCGTATTGGTCGTTGCCTACTTGAGTGGAGTCTTTAGCAAGAGCTTGAATGTGGTCAAGTCCTAAGCGCTTAGCATCGTTTTCGATGAGTTGGGTTCGATGTTCATGTAAATCTTGCGCTTGAAAATAGGCTTCGTTATTAGCGAGTTCAGCCATCGCCATAGTCTTAGTTCCTGGAGCTGCGCACAAATCGAGGATATGTTGACCAGGTTTTGGGTTGGCCCATTTGGCAATTTGATAACTTCCAGGATCTTGGGCGGAAATCTTCCCTTCCAAATAGAGAGGTTCGTGAGCGAAATCATGCCCCGTATAAATATAAAGAGGGTCATCTTGCCATATCCCTTGAACTTTTTCAAGTCTAGGATGGACATCAGCCTCCTCTTTGGAAAAACGAAGTGGATTGATCCGTACCACAGTGGGGTATGGTTTAATGGTGGATTTCGCAAAGGCGAAGGCTTGTTGAGGAGAATATTGCGCAATCCATAAGCGTAAAAGCCACTCGGGAAGTGAGGTGGAAAGGGCAAGAGCTTGTACGGGATCAGCTGGATAAGTGACTTTTGGATTATCCGTCACCTTGCGCAAGATCGCATTCACGATGCCTCGAGCCCGAGGGCCAGCCAATTTAGCCGCATCATTGACTACCGCATAGGCTGGAACTTTATCCAAAAACAACAATTGATACACCGACATCGTCAACAAAACTGAAGTGGAAAGACTGACTTTGGCTTTTGGATCCAAATAACGTTTCCACACCGACTGACAAAGGGCATAGTTTTGTAAAGTACCATAAAAAATATTCACAGCTAAGGCACGATCTTTTAGGTCAACTTCTTGTAGGTGATTACGCAAATACAAGTTGGAGTACGTTTTGTCTTTGACCACCGCCATAAGGGCCTTCCAAACCCAATTTCGCATCATAATGGGACTTCCTTTCTCTAGTGTTTGCGCCCAATTATTCTTCTATTGTCATGGGATGAACGTTGATATCCATTTTGCATTGGGCTGCGTGCTTCTCAAACCATAGAGCGCCTTGCCACAAAATTTCTTTGAGATGCTCATCATCTTTATCGCGTAATACCAAACGAAAGCGGCTTTGTTTTTGGCGCATGCTTACTTCTACTGGACCTAAAACATCCACGTTGGCCTTTAAAAAATGGCCTTGTAGTTCCAAAGCCTTTTGATAAGCGCGATTGGGATCATTGTGTCGAACGATGACAGAGGCTAAAAACGTATAGGGGGGATAGTTTCCTGCATGGCGATAGCGCATTTCTTGAACAAAGAAATCCTGATAGCGATGGGCTTGAATCGCCTGGAGGACGAAATGAGCTGGATTAAACGTCTGAATTAAAACCAGACCCTTTTCTTGTCCTCGCCCCGCCCGACCAGCTGCTTGCTCGCAAAGCTGATAAGTACGCTCATTAGCCAAGTAATCGGGTCGAGAGAGACTGGTATCAATGGACAAAATTCCACAAAGAGTGATGTCATGAAAATCAAGCCCTTTAGCAATCATCTGCGTGCCCATAAGGATGTCTCCTTGATTTTCAAACTGCTTTAAAAGGGTATGATGAGCGTATTTTCCTTTGGTGGTATCGCGATCCATACGTACAATGGTGGCTTGAGGAAAGATGGATTGGCTTTCTTCCTCTAAACGCTCCGTTCCTTGGCCCATATGGCCTAAGTGTCCCGTATGGCAATGGGGACAGCTTGACAAGATAGGATACCGTTTTCCACATACATGACAAACATAGGCGTTTTCCTGCTTATGATAGCTTAAAGCGACGTTGCAATCGTCACAGCGCACATATTCATGACAATTTTCACAGCGCACAACTGGCAAATAGCCCCGTCGGTTTAATAAGATCATCGTTTTTTGATGTTTGTCTAAACGGTCTTGAATAGCTTGGGTTAAAGGAGCCGAGTAGTTACAAAACACAGGCACAGAGCGCAAATCCACTAGGCGCACTTGGGCATCTTCTCCTGAGGCCCGTTGAGGCATTTCCGCTAATCCATACACTCCCTTAAGAGCTCTCGCATAGCTTTCAAGACTTGGTGTCGCGGAAGCTAAGATGAGTTTGCATCCGTGATAGCGCGCTCGAAACTCAGCGGCATCGCGGGCATGATAGCGTGGAGCGTTGTCTTGTTTATAGGAGCTATCGTGTTCTTCATCCATGATGATGAGTCCTAGGTTGTTGAGCGGCAAAAAGACCGACTTGCGGGTGCCAATCACAATACAAGGTCCCGCTTTTTTGACATTGTTCCAGACCGAAACCATTTCCGAATCGGAAAGTTTGGAATGGCAAGCATAGACATCCACTTCAAAGCGCGAAGCAATTCGATCTTCCATCATGGGAGTCAGCGAAATTTCGGGAACCAAGATGAGCACTTGCTTGCCCTGCTCGAGAGCTTCTTTGGCTAAATGAAAAAAGACTTCCGTCTTTCCTGAACCCGTAGCCCCATGCAAGAGGATGGTTTGAGCCTTGGCTTGACGAATGGCCTTCAACGCATTTTCTTGAAAGGCATTGAGTTTAGGCCAAGGTTGTTGCACTTTTTTGGGGAGCGTTCCAAAATTTAGGATTCGCTTTTCCTTGCCCAAAAAGCCTTTTTGAAGCAGAGCTTGTAAACGATAGTCACTGGTAAGCTGTCGAGCTTCTTTGAAGCGTAAAGCGCTTGGCAAGATATCGTAAGCTTGGCGAAGGGCACTAGAAAGAGTATCGCGATCCAAGGAAGCTTGGGTATTTTTAACCACCCATAGCTCATAAGAAAAATCGGGATGATTGGAGACGACATCGAGCTTTTTAGGCAACATGCAATGAATCATCGCCATTGTCGAACAAATCGTTTCATACCCAAGCCAGGCGGCAAGATCGAGCTGTTCTTGGCTTAAAATCGGCATTTCATCGACGATTCGTTCAATGGGTCGAATCTGAATGGAGTCATCTTCTAAAGCCACTCCTTCTTTGAAAACGATGCCCATAAGCTTTTGGTGCCCAAAAGGCACGAAAACCCGACAGCCAGGCTGAACGGGTTTAGAAGTGGAATACGTATAAGGATGGGCAAGAGCTAAGTTGGCATGTTCAACAAAAACTTCCACAAACGCCATTAGTAGGTTTGCCCCATCTTTTTGAAATAGTTTTTGAGGTTGGCGTTTTCATCGCGAATGGGAAGAATGGATCCATCTTTCGAGGTAGCAATGACGGTAACTCCAGGGCCATGGCCAGAGGTAAAGGAATCGGAGTGGACGACTACGCCAATGGTCATGGCTCCTTCTTTATAGTGGGCTCCGTATTCGCTATCGTGATCCAAAATGGCGATCACATCACCAAAGCGCAATTGATCGACTCCAAAACGCTTATTGGCTTCTTTGTCTTGAGTCATGATGTCGTAATCCCCTGTCATCATACTGGCTGAACCCAAACCGCTACCCATTAAAAAGGAAGGAAGCACCGTCACTACGGGAAAGCGTACTTGGCCTTCTTCGTTGACTTCTAAGTCCATGGCTTCCAAAAGTTCAGGGGCTAAGTTCATCCAAAACACGCCAGGAACTTCTTCGGTTTTTAAGCCTTGCCCTTTGGTGCGAATTAAAAAGGTTTCATTGCCATCCATTAAATTTAAATCTTCTGGCGCAAACCAAGCCATTGTGTGTTCGACACCCCCATGGGTTCCCGTTACAAAGCCTTTGGCTCCTTTAGCTGGACCCGATAAGCAATAGACAGGATTGCCAATACCGGAATACATCTCCACAGCCGCATTTTGATTGTGGTCAGGATTCGCCATCGATACCCCTGGTTCGACGTGATCCCCTGCGATATTCATACAGGGATCACCAATGGCATGGGAATACGTGATGCCTCCAGGACCAACGGTAATGCGCGCACGGCCATCAAAGCCACCGCGATAGCTTTTAATCGTGGGATGATCGACTTTGGCATTAACTGCCATTTCGACCAATTCATCTGTATTGATTTTCATGGAAAAAACTCCTTTCTCTCATCCCTATTCAGGGGGATGGTGTGTATCGTTTCTTTCTATCCTACTCGTTTGGATGGAGAAGAATTAGAAATTCTTGTTTTGAATTTTACGCTTCTTGACCATAGGTCGCAGTCCACGCAAAGGCAAAGACGGCTGTAGCACTCACAGAATCGAGCGCATTGCGAAAATTCCGACCATAGGGAATATACAAGTGGTCTTGGGAGGCCGACAACAAGCGGGAGGATAAGCCGCGCATGGCTCCGCCAATCGCTAACAACAAGTCTTTTTCTAAATGCACCCCAAAGAGAGGTTTGGCGCTATCGTCTCTTGCGGCACACACAATGGGACGGTTTTGACTTTGAGCCGCTTCGATGAGTTGTTCGTCTTGCGAAATCGCTACGATGTCTAAACGTTCCCACGCTCCAGCGGAAGCACGCATTAAAATGGGAAGGGCACTTGACCAATCGCGCTGTTGCACGATCATTACATTGGCTCCAGCCGCATACAAGGTACGAGCGATGCTACCAAGATTATAGGGATCTTCCACCCCACTGACGTAGACACAAAGCCCTTCAAAGCGATAATCCGAGGTTAAAAGAGGAAGGATTTCATTTCCTTCCACTCTTAGAAGGACGCCACCATTGTTTGTAGCGAGCTGTTGCATTTCCTCCTTACTCGAAAAAGAGACGGGAATTCCTTGTTTTTTGGCTAAGGCAATGATATAGCTGATTTCTTTGGTGCGTTTTTTCGGGTTCACAATGAGTTCTTGAAGGGGACGTTTGTGTTCTTCAAGAGCAGCTTTTACGGAAATGGTTCCGCTGAGTATACATTCCATCTTTTTCTCTTTCTTTCTATCCCTTTTGTTCGCTCGATTCCTTAGTGCCTGCCGTATTATTAATAAGCAGAATATCCAAGGACTAGAAACCTAAAATACGAAAAAAAAGGAATTGTTTTCTTAACATTCTTTTTTTCTTTTATTTTTGGTCTCTTAGGTTCTTCTTTTGGGGAGTTGTGATATGAAAATTGATTTTAAAAATAAGGTTCATCGAGACATCTTTATTCGCTCCATGTCCTTTATCCTTGCGATCATGGCCTTTTTGCTGCTCACAAGGATCAACGACATCATACGCTTTATTGGAAAATTAGGCTCTTTGCTGTCCCCTTTCTTAATCGGATTTGGCTTAGCCTTTTTGATGAATGGTCCTATTGAATGGATCCAAAATCGATTGTTGGTCACACCGCTTTCGCAAAAGCGCTGTCATCAGTTGGCCACTGTGATTGTCGTCATTCTCTTTTTACTCTTCTTTGCCTTTGTGATGTGGGTGCTCATCCCTTCGCTCATCGATTCTTTGCAAGTGTTTGTCGCTAACTTTTCAAGTTATGCTAGGCGCTTTGAAACCACACTGGTGGAGCTAGGCGAACGCTATCACTTAGATATCAGCATGATTCTCAACACCTTTCAATCCCTTGATATCTCCGCGACCATCAACAAGTGGCTGCAATCAAGCATGTTTAAGATGATGTCTTATTCTTACAACGTCATTCATTGGGCGGCGAACTTGATTATCGCCTTAGCCGCAGCGATTTACATGATCCTCGATAAAAACAATTTGTTACAAACGATGCGCGTCTTGATTTATTCCATCTTAGGCCAGCGGGTAGGCAATTTTATTCAACTATATGGCATGGACACCAAAAACATTTTCCAACAATACATCGTGGGAAATATTCTTGACTCCCTAGTTGTAGGCATTTGTGCTTGGCTAGGAAGCGCCTTGTTT
>JAAVAY010000005.1 GCA_014803815.1 Allobaculum sp.
CCCCAGAATCCGCTATGGATTTCTGGGGTTTTCTTTATGTTGGACTGTTAATCATTTAACAGCCCCTTTTTTGGAGGAAGGATTGGATTCAAGAGGACAAAAGTAAAAAGAAATTCTCAACAGATTCCAAAGATTTCGTTTCCTTCCCTTTACTTGCTTAATCCTATTTCGTCAAGCTTGTATAATTGGGATTAAAGGGGGCGAACCAAACTATGAAAAATGATGCCTTACGCGATATGATTCCTCTTATTCTCTTGGCTGTTTTGTGTGTAGTTTCAGGTACCCTAGTTCCCGCCGCTATTTTGGCGGTGGTGGTTTGTGGGTTTTATCAAGTGATGTATCAAACCAATCAATTGGAACCACACGCGATATATGCGCCAAAACCCAAAGGAAATAGCCTTTTGTCGAATATGTACAGCGATCCTCACCCCGTTTTGATGCCTTCCTTTATCTATACCATCCTCGGATTTTTTTATCTAATTGGAGGAATCGTGGTACTCGTCAACGCCTTGAGATTTGCGGGCCTATTTGGCCTTTTCTTATTGCCCATTTCTCTGTACTTTTGGAATTGGTCATCTATTTCATTTAAAATGAGCCACGTGGCAAAGTTACCTAAACAAGTGAATCAAAATTATTCCTATGATAAGCAAGCCGCCAAACAAACGGCTCAACAGGCGGGAAGAATGGCTAAACAGGTCATCAACAGCCGTCCAGTTCAAGATTTACGTAGAAGTGTAACCGAAGAAGTGAAAAAAACGTGGGAGCAGGTCAATTCCAAACCCACGTCAACCCCAGCTCAGCAAGAAGCGGCCCGTCAAGCTAAGATTCAGCGCTCGGTAGAGGAGAGGGTTTTGGCTCAAATCGAAAAAAATGATCAAGAATTACGTAGCATTCAAAGTGCCTTTTCCTCAGCTCTTGATGATCTATTTGGAGGCAGTGAAATCACTAAAGTCCGCTTTCAAAATGGATTGGATCAAGCCCTTGAAATGTCGGCTCAAAACTTAGAAGCCACGCGTAGTTATATCAAGGTCGGCCACAATCCAGAAGTGTTGCAAAAGTTTTTAAACCGTTCCAATCTCATCAATAAAGAAACAGGGGAGTTATTGGATGCGTTGGTGACTCATCAACAAAATCAAATGGAAGACAGTTTACATGGACTCACGGAAAGTTTGGACGAATTGCAAGACTCTTTAAAGTATTACTCCTAAAATTTTTTCCTTCGAAAACGAAGAAGAATTGTTTAAGGCTTAAGCCTCAATCAGGACGATTCTTTTTCGTTTTTTTTTGAAAAAGGAAAAGAAAAAATGCGTAGAAGATGGACGATTTCTATCCTTTGGCTTTGTATTGAGGCCAATTGGACAAAACTTTTGAAGCGAATCTTTCGTTCAAAGGTAAAATTAAGACAGTCTTCAATAAGTAAAGGAGGTTTCTATAAGACGTGAAAGATATATCGTTTTTTAAGGATCTTATGGCCACCTATAACAAGTCGAGTTTAATTTTGCGCATTTTAGTCGGCTTAGTTATTGGGGTAATTTTAGCTCTACTTGTTCCAGGACTCAGTTGGATTTCAGAGCTTGGAAATCTATTTGTAGGCGCTCTAAAAGGAGTGGCTCCTGTTTTGGTATTTGTGTTGGTTTCCAGTTCCCTTTCGCAAAACTCATCCCGTTTGGATCGCCGTTTTGGAACCGTCATTTTATTGTATTTATCCACTACATTAGCTGCAGCTGTACTCGCTGTCTTTGCGAGTGAGCTCTTTCCTCAAACGATTGCCCTTGGCCAAGTGGCTGCTGAATCCACTCCTGCTCCGCAAGGTCTAGATGAAGTGTTTCACACCTTATTGGAAAACATTGTGACCAATCCCATTGCTTCGATTTCTACTGGCAACTATATTGGTATTTTGTTTTATGCGGTTCTCTTTGGCTTGGCTATGAAACAAGTGGCAAGCAACACCGCCAAAGAAATGATGAAAAACATTGCCGATGGAGTCAGTCTCATCGTGCGTTGGGTAATCAACTTAGCGCCCTTTGGAATTTTAGGGTTGATTTATTCCACCGTTTCGAACAGTGGATTGTCGATTTTTACCGATTACGGAAAACTTGTATTGTTGTTAGTGGGAACCATGCTCTTTATGGCTCTGATCGTTTCTCCATTTTTCATTTATTTAGTGCTTCACGTGAATCCTTATCCATTGGTGTTCCGTTGCCTACGTGAGTCGGGAATTCCCGCCTTCTTTACTCGTAGCTCGGCGGCGAATATTCCCGTCAATATGGAGCTTTGCAAAAAACTTGGCTTGGATGAAGATTTCTATTCTGTCTCCATTCCTTTGGGTTCAACAATCAATATGGATGGAGCTGCTATTACCATTACGATCATGACGCTCGCCACAGCCAATACACTAGGAATACATGTCTCCATTCCTGCAGCGATTGTTCTCTCTATTGTGGCTACGTTTGCAGCTTGTGGCGCTTCTGGGGTAGCGGGTGGTTCCTTATTGCTTATTCCGATGGCTTGCTCACTTTTTGGCATCAGTCAAGAAGTGGCTATGCAAGTCGTTGGCGTTGGATTCATCATCAGTGTGGTTCAAGATTCCATAGAAACTGCCTTGAATTCCTCAGGGGATGTGGAATTTACCGCTACCGCGGAATATATGCAATGGGTTAAGGATAAAAAGCCTTTGCCGAATTTTTTGGTGAAAGGTAAAAAAACGAAAAAAGAAAAACAAAAGGAGACTTTTTCATGACTCCTATGGAATTGATGAAAAGCCGTCATAGTGTGCGGAAGTATTTGAAAAAACCGATTGATCCCAAAACGTTAGCTTGTTTACAAGCCAAGGTCATAGAACTCAATCACCAAAGTGGGTTGCAAATGCAACTAGTAACCAATGAACCCAAAGCCTTTCAAGGAATCTTGGCCAAATATGGAGGCTTTCAAAATGTTCAAAATTATTTAGCGATCATCGGTAAAGATGATGAAATTTTCGATTTAAAAGCAGGTTGGTTTGGCCAAGAGTTTGTCTTATACGCTCAAGAACTAGGATTGAATTCCTGTTGGGTCGGCGCTACCTTCAAAAAAGTGCATACGGTTTTACATATTGGGCAAGGAGAAAAACTTGGCTTAGTTATTGCCTTTGGCTATGGAGCTACTCAAGGAACACCCCATAAATCCAAGTCCATAACACAAGTTTCCAATGCGACTAGCTCTTCTCCCGCTTGGTTTATGGCAGGCGTAAAAGCGGCTTTACTCGCCCCCACAGCCCTAAACCAACAAAAATTTTATTTCGAGCTCAAACCAGATGATAAAGTGGTCCCTATCACAAAAAAAGGCCCATTTACTCAATTGGATCTTGGGATTGCGATGTATCAATTTGAACTTGCAGCTGGAAAAGATAATTTTACTTGGGACTAAAAGAAAAGTGGAAATTTAAAACGCCTTGCGTTTGATTTTCCACTTTTTTCGTATTCGTAATGACATTTTTAAAACTCTCATTCAAAAGATTTATTAAGAGCGGTTGTTGCGATTAGCTAGCCCAATATAACGCACGAGTTGGGCTAAAGAAACAAAAACTGAAGCGACATACGTACTCGCAGCCGCAAGAAGAACTTGTTTGGCCCCATCATAGTCTTTCTGATCAAAATGGGGATCGGTTTTGAGCGTTTGTAATGCTCTATAGCTCGCATTAAATTCCACTGGTAAGGTGACTAAACCAAATAACAAGGACAAAAAAAATAAAATGATTCCTAACCAAATGAGGCCGGTAATATCCAACAACAAGCCGAGTAAAAACAAGGGCAAGGCAGCGGTCGAACCGATATTCACTACTGGAACAAGATTGGCCCGAATGCGATTGGGTAAATAATCTTTGGCATCTTGAATCGCATGGCCCACTTCATGACAAGCCACCCCCACTGCTGCTACAGAACGGGAATTATACGTCGAATCAGAAAGTGAGAGAATTTTGGTCGTAGGATTGTAGTTATCGGTTAGATTTCCGGCAATGTGAACGATTTGAACTTTATATAAGCCATTTTTGTCTAATACATACCGAGCCGCTTGGGCTCCAGTTAAATTGGAGGGAACTTTCTCATACCGCTTAAAAGTAGAATTGACCCAAAATGAGGTCAACATCGAAATGCCCATAGCAATTAAAACCCAAATATATCCAGCATCTAATCCATAGCCATAAGGAAACATAAAAACAAGAAACTCCTTTCTATTCCTATTTATACAACCACCATACACAAAGGAGTTCAAAAAGGTCGATTAAATCACAACAGAAATTTCAAAAATAAAAGCAAGATAAAAATAAGTTCCTATGTAAGGTGAGTAAATCTAAGAACGTATCAAAATATGAAAAAAATTTAAGTCGATATGGCATTAAAAAACTAATATATTCTCAACTTATTTGAATTGATTTATCCAATATAGATAATTCTCGCTTTCAGGAAAAATATTTTATTTGTTAGAAATAATTTAAAAAAAGTGCTTAAAATTAATTCCACAATATCAATCAAATAATCTAATTACCATTTAAACGTAAATAATGACCGTTTAGACACTTTATATTGAAAAAAAAATAGATTAAGATAAAATAAAAATAGATTTAACTATATTAATTTATTGATAAGATGAAGGAATTTTTTATGAAAAAATTACGAAAAGAATTGCTTTTTGTCTTTAGCTTAGCATTGACTCAACCCACCATACTTCATGCTCAAGAAGCTGATCAAGGAACTTTTATTTTGAGTCCTAGTGTGCCTGAAGAAATCAAATCCTTAGCACGATATGAATTGGAATCTTTTGTGGTGGAGTATTTTCCCTCTGATGCTCCTAATTATCCTTATCTTGCTAGTGATGTAACCTTAGGCAATGGTTTTGTTCCTTTACGAAAAGGTGAAAATACCTTATCTCCTTCTGATTCTTACTACCACTTTCCCGTATGGCATCAAAGCGAAATCTTGTTTACGCTTCAAATTTTTAAGACTCCTGATGGAGTCTGGCATACAAATTCTACAAATGAAGCCTATGGATTAAAGGATTTAAAAGACCAAGAAGGAACGTATGTATTGTATACAGGTCCCTTGACTCCTTTTACTCTTGAAAGAGTAGAAAATCAGATGACAGAAAATGGATATCATGTTGATTCAAGTGCCAATACACTTGTGGAAGTGTACCCAAATGTAGAAGATCGAAATATTATTTCCTATCGACTCTATAATCCCAATTCTGGAGAACATGTGTACACGCAGGATTCTAATGAGAAAAACACCTTGACTCAGCTTGGATGGAATTTAGAAGGAGCGGGATGGTTTTCTCCTCTAACAGGACAACCTGTTTATCGGCTGTATAATCCAAACTCGGGAGAACATCATTACACCGATGATGAAACGGAAAGAAATACCTTATCTCAAATCGGCTGGATTGATGAAGGCGTTTCTTTTTACGCTTCCCCTGAACAAAAAGCACCAGTGTATCGAGTGTTTAATCCCCAAGCTCAAAACACAAGCAGTCATCACTACACTACATCTTTAGCCGAAGCTAAGTCTTTAGTGGAGATGGGTTGGCTCGATGAAGGCATAGGATGGTATGCTGATCTTGCCGGATGGGAAACCAAAGATTCAAAACATTTAACTTTTTAGTTTCAAAGTTTAACCTAGGATTTCATCTCTGTAGAGAGATCCTAGGTTTTCTTTTTTGGCTAGAAATGATTTTTTGAGTTCATAGCTTCTTTCTCAAAAAAAAAAGAAGGCTAGGGATTTTCCTTCCTTCTCCTTTCGTTTTTTATAGTTGGATCTCTTTCTCTTCAAAAAACTAGAATCCCATTAAATGTCCAATTTGGTATACTAGAGTGCTCACACACCACGCTATAGCCAATTGAAACCCTGCTACTTTCCACATATAGAGGGTGGAATGGGATTCTTTGCGAATGGTTGAAAGAGCCGCAACACATGGGACATAAAATAAACAAAATAGCATCAAGCAATACGCATTGAGAGGTCCAAAGCCCAGTTCGCTCAGTTTAAGTTGTAATAAATGCATACCTCCAAAGCTCGTTACACTTGAAATGCCAAACAAAACCGCGATGGAGCTAACAACGACTTCTTTGGCAGAAATACCTGCAATCAAAGCCACCGCAATCTGCCAAAATCCAAGACCACAAGGAACCAATAAAATTGCAATATATTTTCCAAGCGTCGCTGCAATGGAGGTGGAAATGTCTTGGGTATAGCCATTCCATCCAAAGTGAATTAAAGCCCATAACAAAATCGAAGCNATAAAAATAGTAGTTCCTGCNTTGCTTAAGAAGTCTTTTACTTTTTCCCATACATAGACCCANACGGTATGGGCACTTGGTGCTTTATAGGCNGGAAGCTCGATNAAAAGCGGATATTGGTTGGTATCTTTATCAAANTGNTGNAATAGCCAAGCNAGAAGCAAAGCAAANGCGACTCCAATTAAATACATNGAATAGGCTACCCANGTCGCATNGTNAGNAAAAAACATACTNGAAAANAAAATNTANGTNGGAAGTTTNGCNGAACAACTCATAAANGGNGTTAATAACATGACGCGTTTGCGATCTCGTTCGCTTTCGAGTGTTCTAGAAGCCATGATTGCNGGAACCGTACATCCAAAACCAAGCACCATCGGAATAAANGCGCGTCCAGATAAGCCAAGACGATCCATCACTTCATTCATCACATACGCNACNCGAGCCATATAACCNGAATCTTCCAAAAAAGCCATNGCGGTAAAGAGAATGGCGATGTTGGGTAAGAAGGTTAAAATTCCACCTACGCCAGAAATAACTCCATCACAAATCAAATCCACTAACCATTGTGAGNTNTGAATGGATTCTAAGAAATGACCAATTAAACGCNTAATCCAATCAATTCCAACTTCTACATAGCCAGCGAGCCAATCNCCTAGATTAAAGGTCAATAAGAAAACAAGGGCCATCATAATTAAGAAAATGACGATTCCCCAAAATGGTTGAGTCACGATCTCATCGATTTTCTCTGTAAGCGTATCGGACTTTTCCTTACCCAGCATGACTTCATGTTTAATTTCTTCAATGGTGTCATATCGTTGGTTAACGATTTCATTGGGTTCGTTTCCATCCACNATGCCACTTAAATCCACAGGATAAGCAGCCATAATNTCAGGATCTTGNATTAAAAGCGAAATAGCTANCCACCGTTTGCGTGGGGTATCGGTTGGAAGAAGCGCTTCAANCGCCATAATTTTTTTCTCTAAATCGGGGGAATANACCATTACATGATCTTGTTCTTTTTCTTCATGAATNGATCGCGGCTTATGGTTTGAAGCNTCCCCATCCTCCGCTTGGTGAAGAGCCGCATGCAANAGCGTCTTAATTCCACGCTTTTTACGAGCAGTTACGGGCACCACTGGAATGCCTAAAATTTCTTGGAGGCGGTGCAAGTCAATGTCAATTCCTCTTTTTTCTACNATGTCCATCATGTTTAAGCCTAGAACCATGGGCTTTTCCATTTCACTCATTTGTAGAGTTAAATAGAGCGAACGCTCTANAGCACTAGCATCAGCGACATCTACAATGACATCGACTTGAGGAGAAATGATAAATTGTCGNGANACTTGCTCTTCCATCGTAAAGGAATTNAGAGAATAAGTTCCNGGNAAATCCACGAGTTTAATATTTTTGCCATGAGANGAAATGGCTCCCTCCATACGTTCCACCGTTACTCCAGGCCAGTTGGCTACTTTNAAATTGGCTCCCGTATAGGCATTGAATAGAGTCGTTTTTCCACAGTTTGGATTTCCNATAAANCCAAGTGTTAAGTTNGTTTNTTCAGCCATTNTCCACCTCTACACCAATGTGTTCTGTAATGGTNGGNCCNAGTGCAAAACGAGTTCCACGTAAATCAATAATCATAGTTCCCTTTCCTTTTTTTTGAAGAACGGTTACTTTNGTTCCAAGAATCATTCCTAGAGCTTGTAAACGCAGCGCCACATGTGAATCNAAATCGAGATTGACGATCTGCACCGTTTGCCCAATGGAAATATTATTTANTTGCGTCATAAAAAATCATCCTTAACTTTNGTCTTATTATACCTACCACNCTTTTTTTCTTCNTGTGNCNATTCCCNAAATTCAAGTTTTCTGTGGGAANCNTTTCAAANGNTNAATANAATTTTGTTCTANNNCNNGATTANGATGAACTTAGNNNNAAGAGAATNCGATCTANTNGNATAAGCANAAAAAAAGAGNTATACCAAACCAANTAGCTTAGGACTTTAAATNCTTTTCTAATTGGTTGTTATAACTCANTTCTTNNNGAGNNATTATTTTCATTCCTTTTCTTTTTGAAGCTCATTACAAATCTTAAGAGCCTCATCNGANAGATANTNCTTATGNTCTAAAAGAAAGATGAGAAAATTAGTANGCCTTTCTAAAGAGCGATTTTCGANTTGAGGATATTTCCACGACTCNTGATANTTTTGACAATTNGTAANNTTTTGNTCATTTAAAAANCGAATGAANNCCTCAATATNGTNTNCNTATNGANNAGCAATTTCANAAGCANAGTTTTCTTTTTCNGAGTCNGGNCANTTTTGTTCTTCTAAAAAAACATCTTCTAAGTTACANGACATGTAATAACAAAAAAAGGGAANTTNTTTNTTATTGNAGATNAGATTNTCTTTNTTGGACAAAATTCTTAAATTCTTGGCTTTAAAATTTTTGGTAGCAATTCGTTTTTCTACAGAATTATGGTAGATATATTGGCGATCATAAAATTTCTGTCTGCTTTCATGTGTTACGACATGGGCATCGTCTACAAAACATCCATCTAAATCGGTAATAAGACAGATCGAAATAAAATCTTTTGCTTTATAAATTGATGGAGGGGTTAAGACCTTCTTATTCACGAAATCTGTTACTTTTATATGAATATTTTTATCTCTATCTTTCATATCGGACGTAATGTCTCCATACTCTACGACCGTTTTGATGTGCTGCGGAGAAAAAACCTTTTCAAGAGTTGTAGTCAAGGCCTCTTGATCACTTTCTCCTTCCACCAAAAATAATATGGCTTTTTTCGTTCCCATAAAAAATCTACTTTCTTTACAATCGATTCGCCCTTTTAAAAGCAAGCTTTAAAGCCACTACACTTGGTAGATTTCCCAATACTTCACCCGTATCTTTACCCAAAATTAAATTTCTAAAATAAGTTGTTCGATTGTTATTGTTCGCTTGAGTGGTTTGTCTTTCGTAGACGTTAGAAGGATTAAGAGTGCTAAAGAAAATTTGTTTATAGGGAAGCGTTTCTAAACCACGAAGATTATGAGCAGTAAAGATAATTTGTCCTTCCCCACAGCTATCAAGAGCTTGAACAATTTCACCAAACAAGTATTCAAAAATTCCTGCATCAAACTCATCAATCACCAAGATCATCTCTTTTTTATTGGCAAAGGCAATAAAAGCCCCAATAAGTGTGATTAAACGCTTAATTCCTTCGGATTCCCCGCTTAAAGAAAACCGCATACCATTGCGTAGAGCGAAGCATTCGTACAGAATAGTTGTTTGTTGATCTTCATCAATTTTCTTATCCACTTTTTCGATTTCAATTCCACTTCCAGGAACGATTTTATTCAAAACAAAACTTGTCTGCTTCACAATATGTTCAAAGCGAGGAAAATGATCTTCAAGAATCTTACCGCCTTCATACATCAAGGGATATTTTCCCAATAGAAAAGTGTCTTCGATTTCACTAGCTAAGATGAGTGTCATAAGATCAAAAGGACCAGAGCCAAGATCATTGTTATGAACTACAAGAAAATAATGGTAACTGAAGTTTTTTAAGATCGTTAAAACTGTATTTAGATCAAAGGAATCTTTTTTAGCACCTGCTTTAGATGGGATAAAGTCACGAAACGTTTCAGAGAAAATTACCGAGGATAAAGGCGCTTTTTCGCGTAAAACTTTTGGCACCACTTCAAATTTCTCAGTATCTCTTATACCAGCAATAGAGATTTTATTGCTTACATAATCACTTTTAATGAGCGTATGTTCTTTTCCCCATCTTTCCTCTTGGAAGAGTCTGCGTTTTAAGACTTCCTTTGACAAAAAATAGGTTTCATTCGCTTCATCGTATTGAAACTCAAAAGCGTAATTGATCAACATTTTTTGATCATCAACTTTAAGATAAAACAAGGCTTCAATATTTGCTACCCTTAAAGCAGAGTTAATTAAGTTTTTGATTTTTTTATTAAAAGAGCGATACCCTTCTGTAAAAGGAGATTCGGTCAACATCATCTGCCGAATGATCCAGCAAGCATCCACTGCAGCTGTTTTTCCAGAGCCATTTTGGCCATAAATTCCAAAGACATGCCCTGCATCGGTAATATTCTGATCAATGTTTTTTAAAGGAGTGGTTTTGACAAAGTTCAACACTCCATTTTCTACATTCTTAATTCCATTGATCGTGAGTTGGCACAAGCGTGCCTCTTTGATTCGAGTCCACATATATAAACCTTATTTTCTATACATTTTGTATTAATTTCGGTGTAATCGTAACAGAAGATATGAGATCTCACAAGGAAAAGAACTCAGGAAAATAGAATACTTTATTTTTTTATCGTAATGAAATTGGATTTAATGATTAAAAATCCTCACTTCTCTTTTTTAAGCTATAGAACTCCTTTTAAATTTTGAGCATAAAAAATTCCTCCTAAATAAGGAGGAAAGGTCTTTCTATTTTTGGATGCAATCATTCACCCAGGCTATGAAATTGGTTTTGCTATCTCCAGTTCGTTCAGCTTCGGTATGACCAGAGCCCCAAACGGTTTTAAAGTCTACATCACTTCCATGTTCGGCCAGCGCTAAAGCCAAATTAACCTCTGTGCAAAGAGCAGTATCACCTTGGCTCAAGCCTGTACAAATTCGGAAATAGGGAGCGACATCACTGGTTCCTGCGCCATCATACAATCCACAGAGGTAGTACATAGAATTATACATGTTGACGCGTTCTTCTACACTCTTCCTAAGACTATCGGTTTTAGATAGATCACTCTCAAACGCCTCAGCATATTCGCTATCCTCTAATAAAGCTGCTTCAATCAAATCAAAGTGAGAGGCTTCCCCATCTTCTCCAAAGAGGGCATTTTCTCCTTGATTGCGATCAAGAGAATCAAAAGCTCCAACGGATTTAGTCGGAACTTTCATGGCAGCCACAAAGTCAGCAATACTTGTAATAGTAGCCGTATTTGTATCTGGATCATAAACTACCCAATTTCCATTTTCATTTAAAGCATCGATGTATTCTTGGGCCGTATGTGCCACTCAATGTGATACCACTTGTGTTGTTATTACGCTGGATGTTTGAGCCAAAATAAAAACTCCCAATACATATCTAATATTGGCAGTTTTTAAAGGGAGAATAAACTTGAAAGGATAATTTTTATTTTTCGTTAATACAGGATTTTATTCTATGGTGTTAAAGGAATTCAAATAGTTTTGAAACTTATCCATAAATTCTCCAATATGAATCCCGTCCACAAAGGAATGATGAGCTTGAACTGAGAAAGGCATTATGAATCTTTCATCTTTTTGATGAAATTTTCCCCAATCGAAAAGAGGAGTGGCATTGTCTTTTTTTTCAGAATTTGTATGGGAAATATGCGTGTAATTTATCCATGGTAGAGGTGAACATTGAAAGACATCAATTCCTAAAGGGCCAGTAAAGTAGACCTCCTGCTTTTCAGCTGTTTTTTTAGCTAGATTGATGTATTCAATTAGATCTTCCTTGAAGGGAACATTGACCACTTTGAAAAGCTCTGTTTTAGGATTCAGATAAGTAAAAGCGGTATCAATTTGATCAAACAGAACGATCTTTCCTTCATAAAAGCGGTAGCGAAATACCTCAATTTCGTTAGCAATTTTGCTGACAGTGTGTACCATTCCTAA
>JAAVAY010000006.1 GCA_014803815.1 Allobaculum sp.
GTTCTAAAAGGCTAAGCGTTTTGAGTTGTTGCGGATGATGAAGTTGTGACAGTCTCAACGCAGTCCCTCCCTTCAAATTGTTTTTAAAGCCTAGAAAAGCAAGAGAATAAAAAACGCTTAAAAGCTAATGTGTACGCGTTTTGAGTTGGTGAATCAAGGTGCGAAGTAAGCCATCCTCAAGTCCAAGCTGATCGAGTGTACTTTGAATGCGTTGATCGTATTGTAAAACCTGCTCTTGGCCTTCTTCCACCGTAAATAAAGAAAGCATCGTGGCTTTTTCGTTGCGATTATCGGACAGACTTTTTCCCATCGCTTCAACATCGGAGAGCACTTCTAGCAGATCATCTTGGATTTGAAATTGAATGCCAATGAGATTACCAAGAGCAATCCAAGTGGGCACATCCTCTTCATGCCCCGCTAAAATGGCCGCACTCGCTAGGGGAAGGGCAATTAAACAGCCCGTTTTGCGGCTTTCAATGGCAATGAGTTCAGAAAGGCTAGCTTGTCTAGTGGCTTGCAAATCCAAATCTTGACCATAGCACATGCCATTCGCACCAGCCATTTGAGCCGTGAGTTGCACTAGAGCAGGAATTTTAGAGACATCTTGGGTTTGACAAAGCGTTTCAAAGGCAAGACTTTGCAAAGCATCCCCTGCTAAAAGCGCGGCATCGACTCCAAATTGTTTATGGCAAGTGGGACGGCCCCGACGCAAATCGTCGTCATCCATCTCTGGCATATCGTCATGAATCAAAGAATACGTATGAATCATTTCAATGGCACTTCCCATTGGAAATCCAAGATGAGGATCAACTCCATAGGCTTCTAGAGCTGCAAAAAGCAACAACGGACGAATGCGTTTGCCAGGAGCTAACAAAGAATAGCTCATCGCTTCTTTTAAACGCGATGGGGCAATGGAAGCCAAGCCATACATTAATTGCGCTTCAAACTCCTCTTTGAGTTCGTTTAAGCGCTCCGTCTGGGTATCCATCCTTACACGTCCTCTTCGATTAAGGTATTCATCTGCGTTTCAAATGCTTCAAGTTGATTTTGACAACTTTTGGATAAGGCTAATCCTTCCTTAAACAAATCCATCGCCTTTTCGAGTTCCACTTGGGGACTAGAGAGTTGGGCGACGATTTGTTCTAAACGATCAAGGGATTGTTGGAAAGTGAGTTTTTCTTGGGCCATATGAGCCTCTCTTTCTAGATCACAAGAAAAATATAAGATTTTTCATTTTTTTCGTACAAGCTCTCTTTTATTAAAGAAGAAAAAAGACCAAAGGGGAAAAAGATTGGCTCTGAAAGCAGCCAAATCCAAGCGAAGTAGGCAAAGACACAATGTAGCCTAAAAGTGGTCAAAAAGAAAGAGAGCCTTTTTAGAAGCGTAAACAAAAAGCAAGACGCCTAGCAAACAAAAAACCAAAATCGTGTGCGTTTGCTTGGCGTCTTGAAAGAAATTAGGAAGTGGTTTTCAAAGACAAATCGATGATTTTGGCCTTGGCCTCTCCTTGGCCAAAGCGTAAGAGCACCTCTTGATCGAGAAAAAGATCGCTCGCTTGATGAATGGGCTTGCCTTGAACTTCGACAATCGCATAGCCTTGTTGCAACAAACGTGTAGGAGAGAGCGCTTCTAAAACGCTTTGTAGGCGAGTAAGCGTTTGGCTTTGAGTTTGAAAGGTACGCTTCAAGTTTTGATTTAAAGCCAACTCTAAGCTTGTGACTTTAGCTTTTTCCACTTGTAGGCGCGTTTTGGGCGATTGCATCCACAAGGTGGCATTGACACTTTGGGTTTGTTTGGTGGCTTCATCAAGGCGTTGGCGCAAGGCCGATTCGAGGCTTTGATCCAACTCGTTTAAGTGTTGATGCACACTCGAAAAACGGGTGAGCGCCAATTGCGCTAATCGATGTTGCAATACGATTGCTTTTTGTTGGCGCAGTTCAATCCACTTTAAAGGATCTGAAAGTGGAAAGGAACTTTGTAAGTGCATCAGGTGTTGGGCGGTTTGAGAAAAGATTTGGTTGGTTTGGCTAAAAAGACGCTCTTGTAGCGTTCGTAGACGGGCTTGTATCTCACGTTGATCAAGCGTCACCCATTGGGCCGCAGCTGTAGGGGTGAGCGCACGATGATCGGCCGCAAGATCAGCCAAAGAAGTATCGATTTCATGGCCAATGCCCGTCACCGTATAGGTTTTCATGTTGGCTAATGTTTTGACGATACGGGGATCGTTGAAACAAAAGAGATCTTCAAAGCTTCCCCCACCGCGCACTAAGAGCACGGCATCCATGCCCGCTTGATCGGCCACTTCTAGAGCCTTTACGATTTTTGCGGGCGCTTCGCTACCTTGAACGGGGGCATTGAACAAATGCACTTCAAGCATCGGCCAACGCGTGCGAATGGTCTTTAAGACATCTTGCAAAGCCGCCGTTGAGCGACCCGTTACGAGCCCGACTTTTTGGATCACATCGGGTTTAGGCTTTTTGCGTGCTTGATCAAAGAATCCTTGTTTAGCCAAGTCCTGTTTTAAGCGCTCAAGTTGCAAATAAAGCGCGCCTAAGCCGGCTTGTTCAATGGCATCCACGCTCAGCTGCAAGCTTCCTCGTTTTTCATACAGAGTTAAAGTCCCATGAACAAGAACAGCCATCCCATCCTCTAAACGAAATCCTGCCTTTTGTGCATACGATTTCCAAAGAGTACAGGACAGCTGTCCGTTTTCATCTTTCAGATCAAAATAACAATGCCCGTTGACGTATTTTACATTGGACAATTCGCCAGAAATCATGACATTGGAAAGATTGACACTGCGGCGTAAAAACGAGTTAACCTGACGAACCAAATCAGAGACTGGAATCGTTCGCATCATCTTGGCTCTTTAAAGCTTCAGGTGCAGGGGTAGACTCGACTGAATTTTCGACTTGATTTAAATCGGAGGCTTCTTGATCGCTTTGGGTAGAGTAATCGGGCAAATGATCCAAAATACCATTGATNAGTTTTGGGGAAGGATCNTCNCAATACTCTTTNGCNAGCGTNACNGCTTCGTTGATCGCAACGGANTTNGGNGTTTCGTTTTNCANGATTTCTTGGCANCTCATCAATAAAATNGCTTGTTCCAATAAGGNAAGACGATNGAATTCCCAGTCTTNACGCAAATAAGGGCTCAAGAGCTCTTTATAGTGNTCTTCGTTTTCAACTGTTCCTACCGTTAAAGAATACAAATATCCATCGACNGCGTTGCTTCCNAGCATGGCATCGTATAGGCTTTTACGAATGTCTTTATCAAGTAAGAGGTGTTGATANAGAGCTTCNAGGGCGATTTCGCGCATTTGGTGGCGGTTAAAAGGGATTTGAAAATCAATCATNGCCCGTCTTGGGAGGCGAATTTTTTGGACTAGGGCTTCTTGTAAATGCACAGGAATGGTATCNAAGCGATCTTTAATCGCATCGTAAACAAAAGGAGATAAACGGTTTTCCAACGCTTCTTTTAAGTCCTCTTCNCGCATNGGGCGAACGTCCGCAAGCGTTTTAGGACGAGAAGGTTGTTGAGTCTTTTTTTCGGTCATAAAAAGTCCTTTCTACGCCACAAAAAGAAAGTGGTTTTTAATTCGTGAACCATAANTGTTCACACTTTGAAAAAAGGGAAATCGATTGATTTCCCTTACAATACACAANGACGGGTTGAANTAGAAAATGAAGCCAACCACTTGAATCGAAATGGATTCNGGTTTGTAGTCGGTCATGTACGAAATGCTTTCGAAAATTTTCGTTTGGAGCTGTGCNCAAGTGTCACTGACATTGGCTTTGCAGCTGATGCGTACAGGAATGGAAAGATACAATTTTCCATCCTCTACCCAAGACAGTTTGTCAGAGCGATAGAGCTTGGAACCTTCCGCCACTTTCACATCTTTNGTTTCATCGATAACGTTACGAGCAATGGCGGAAAAAACACTGCGGTTGTACACAATGGACCCATATTGGTCCGTAACTTTCATCANGCTTGCTTCAGTTGACATGGTTTCACCTTTACTTTTTTGTCTCATGATTTTTCANTGGATGNTATGAAATGGATTCNCCAAGNCCTAAAAGGACAATCNAAATTTTAGATCTNGNAAAGGGNACCATCACTCCCGTTTTTTAAGGCTGATCCTTAAAATCCATTTTATTTCAAGGACATCTTACATCTATAATACCATTCGCCCAATCCAAACTCCATATTCGAGCTGTAGGGGCAAAAAGCTTCTTAGAAGCCTCTAAAGCGGGTATGACTTGCTTTTCATCATAAGCGAGTTGAGCTTTGAGATTATCAATAGAGTCAAACTTCTTTTCCCCACGCAAACGCGCGACAAAGAAAAAGCGCACTTGTTGGCCATACAGTTGAAGGGATTGATTTAAAATGTAGGCTTCTACAGTGATCTTCTTGTTTTGAAAGGTGGGGTTTTTTCCAATATTGATCATGGCTGGCAACATCGTGTTATTGACTTCCACAAAGCCAGCATATACCCCACTGCCAGGCAAAAAGGACTCCTCATCAAAGGCTAGGTTGGCGGTAGGAAAACCAAGTTTCCGTCCTCTTTGATAGCCATGAACGATTGTTCCTTTTAGGGAATACAAGTAGCCTAAAAGTTCATTTGCCTTTTCCATATCGCCTTTGGCAATGAGCTTTTCAATGCGACTGCTTGAAATTTTTTCAAGACTTCCATTCGGATCATCGCTAATCTTGGAAACCACAATAGTTTCAAAATCATCACAAGCCAACAAGCTTTGCGCAGTGCCTTGGCCTTTAAAACCATAGGTAAAATCAAAGCCACAGACGATTTCTTGGATATTTAAGTTCTTTAAAAAGGCATGAAATTGATCGATAGAAAGCGCTGCAAACGCTTTGGTAAAGTCCACGATGTAAAACAGATCCACCCCTAAAGCTTCTAACATGGCGGTTTTATCTTCCAAATCGCTTAAATGTTGAAGGGGTTCATTGGGCTTTAAAATCGCCCACGGATCGGGAACAAAAGTCAGTACCGAACAAGCTATGCCTTTTTTTTGGGCTTGCTCTTTGGCCGTCTCAATGAGNTTTTGATGGCCGGTATGGAGANCATCGAAATAGNCAATCGCACACACCGAAGGAGGCAGAGTGGGGCAATTTGTATGGGAAATGGAATAGCTAATCATACCAAAGTCCTCTTGTACAGGAATACCACGGACTCCCTGGTTTTTGGCGTGAATAGACCGCCAAAACGTTTTGTCCCTCCATCATCAACACTCGATCGGCTTTTTGTCCTTCTAGTTTTACCGCTTTTCCATTGCGAATATCGAGTGGATGGGCTGCTTGGATTTTGGGGTAGTCAAGCAATTGGTCAATGGAATAGACCGTATGAATTGGAGCCTCAAGATCTTGGGCTTGCTCTAAATCAAAGCCACACGCTTGAATGCGCACTAAGCTTTTCATCGCCGCTGCATTGCCCGTTTTTTCGCCAAAATCGCGACAGATCGAACGAATATAGGTCCCACTCGAACAAGCCACTTCAAAGGATAATTCCTCTTCGTCCAAGGCATGGATGTCATAAATTTCGATGTCGTTGTACACATCAGGAACCTCTTGCTCCTTACGCAAGCGTTCGTACAGCTTTTGACCATTGACTTTCTTTGCACTGGCTTTGGGCACTTTTTGATGTTGATGGCCTTGAAAGCTTTGAAGCACATCTTCAAAATCAAAATCTCGGTGGATGGGCTTTTGTTCTACTATTGTTCCGGTAATATCATCGGTATCATAGTTTGCTCCAAGGGCAATCGAGGCGATATACCGCTTATTTGTATCGGGCAAGTAGGGTAAAATCTTCGTGGCCCCACCGGCTAAAACGACAAGCACCCCTGAAGCCATAGGATCAAGAGTTCCAGTGTGACCAAACTTTTTTTGGTGGTATTTTTTGCGCAGTTTAGCAATGACATCAAAGCTTGTCATGCCTTCTGGCTTATTGATGACCAAAACGCCATTGATGGCGTTAGTGGATTGATTTTTCACGTTAGCCAAGCTCCTTTCTTCAATCTAAAAGAGCGCGACGTGGCGACTTTATTTTAGGGATATTTTTCCCTTAAACAAAACCATCCGCTCAATTGTCCAAACAAAAAGAGGAAGATGACCTTCCTCCTTATGGTTTAAAAAATTATTCTACGGTTACCGACTTGGCCAAATTGCGCGGTTTATCGACATCCAACCCTTTGGATACAGAGATGTAATAGCCAAGCAATTGCAAAGGCAAAATGGCAAGCGAAGGCATGAATAAGTCATGATTGACGGGTAAATACACCGTAAAGTCGGCTGTATCTTCAATATTGTAATTGCCCCGTTTCGTCAAGCCAAACAAATACCCTCCTCGCGAGCGCACTTCGGTCATATTGGACATCATCTTTTCCAAAAGAGGTTGTTGAGTGAGAACACAGATGACTAAAATGCCCTTTTCAATTAACGAGATCGTGCCATGCTTCAATTCCCCTGCCGCATAGGCTTCCGAATGAATGTAGGAAATCTCTTTCATCTTAAGTGAGCCTTCCATGACAGCCGCATAATCGACACCACGGCCGATGAAAAAGACATCCTTAGCTCGAGAATACTTAGCCGCAAACCACTGAATGCGCTCTTTGTCATCCAAAATCGCCTGCATTTGTGTAGGCAATTTGGCTAAGTTGAATAATAATTCTTCTTTTTCTTTTTCATCGATGGTTCCCCGTTTGAAAGCCAAATCGATGGCGATCAAGTCGCACAATACGAGTTGATTGGAATAGGCTTTGGTCGTAGCCACCGCAATTTCTGGACCGGCATGGGTATAGAGTGTAGCCGTAGCTTCCCGAGCTATGGAGCTGCCTAAAACATTAACAATGGCTAAAACAGGAGCACCATGGTCTTTCGCTAAGCGCAAAGCGGCTAGCGTATCGGCCGTCTCTCCAGATTGGGAGAGGACTATGACAAGGGTGCGAGGTGAAATGAGCGGATTGCGATAGCGAAATTCACTCGCTAACTCCACCCGTACTGGAATACGAGCGAGTTCTTCGATGACATATTGGGCCGCGAGTCCAGCATGGTAGGCCGAACCACAAGCGGTAATGACAACTTGATCGATGTTTTCTGGATCAAGGAGAGCTTGGACATCTTCATCAAAGACGATTTCTTGTTCGGGTAAATAATGATGAAGAGCAGTCTCTAGGGCTTTGGGCTGTTCATGAATTTCCTTCATCATGTAGTGTTCAAAGCCATCTTTGCCTGCCGATTTGGGATCCCAATCGACATGGTGAATTTCTTTGAAGATGGGTTCACGCTCTAAATTGAAAAACTCAATGGTATCGCTGCTGAGTTTAGCGATTTCTAAATTATCGATGTAGTAAACGGAGTTAGTTTGATCTAAAATGGCGGGAACGTCGCTGGCTAAAAAGGCTTCATCCTCATTTTTGCCAATGATGAGAGGAGAATCCTTACGGGCTGCGTAGAGAACATCGGGTTCATCTTCAAACAACAGGCCAAGAGCATAACTTCCCCGAATGCGAATCATAGCGCGGGCAATGGCATCCACAGGGCCTTGGCGATATTTGCGATAGTAGTATTCCACTAGATTGACTGCAATTTCAGTATCGGTTTGGGAGTAAAATTCATACCCCGCCTTTTCCAATTTATTTTGAAGCTCTGCCGCATTTTCAATGATGCCGTTGTGAACAGCGACCACAATTTGATTCATAGACACATGGGGATGGGCATTGGATTCACTCGGCTCGCCATGAGTTGCCCAGCGAGTATGGCCAATGCCAACTTGTCCTTCTAAAGTACGACCACCATCGATTTTCTCATCGAGGTTTTTTAAGCGGCCCTTGGCTTTGACCACTTGAATTTTTCCATTTGACTCACGTACCGCAACTCCCGCTGAATCATAGCCACGGTATTCTAGATGTTGTAAGCCATTGAGCAAAACGGGCGCGGCTTGCCGATGGCCAATGTATCCAACAATTCCACACATGATTATTCCCTCCCTTATACGGTTTAAATTCAATTGGTTTTTACTCTATCACGTCAAAAGCACGGATCTGAAGGAAGGAAATTAAAGGATGCTAAAAACGCGCCTTGGCAATCGTTTTCAGCCCAACTCTTTACACTTTTTCTTGCAGATCCTGCCCTCATTCCTACAATTTTTTCGTGGAGGTTTTATGAAATTACAACCCATTTTACGAGCCATCCGTCATGCCGATCAGGACTATGGTCTCATTCAACCTGGGGATAAGCTTGCCGTTGCCCTTTCAGGGGGCAAGGATTCGATGTTATTGTTTTTGGCTTTGTCGATGTATCAAAAATTTCCCCAAAAGGATTTTTCCCTTTGTGCTATTCATGTGGATTTGGGCAATGCGCAACAAGAAAATCACCTCATGGAGGAATTTGCCAAAGAGCATGATCTCGATCTTCACATCGTGAAAACACGAATTTATGACATCTTAGAGATGGATCAAAATAAGAAAAATGGCAAAATCCAATGCTCTCTTTGTTCTACGCTCAAAAAGGGCACGCTGATGGATACGGCGAAAGCACTTGGTTGCAACAAAGTCGTCTTTGGGCACCATGGAGACNATNCTATGNANACGCNTTTNANGAACATGATTCATNGCNCCCNTATANCGACCTTTCGCCCTTTACAATATATGTCCCGCATGGATATGACGATGATTCGCCCCTTTGTGTATTTAAAGGAAGAAGAGATCATTCAAGCCTGCCTTCAAAATAACATTCCTCATGTCAAACCCATCTGTCCTAACGATGGTCACAGCGAGCGTTCCAATATGAAAGCGTTACTTCAAGACTTGTATGATCGCTATCCCGAAGCCCACGATAATTTTTTAAGGGCCCTTTCCAACCGTGAAGGGGATCAACTTTGGGAAAAAGAAGTTCTCTAAAATAAAAAGACCGGAACCTTCAAGATTCCGGTTTTTTGCACTGTAAGGAATACACCAGGTTTCCTATCAAGGAAACCGCACGATGTATAGAGCAGGCTTGAAATATTACTTCAGCTTTTGTTTTCGGTTAAATATTCGCGACATTATGATATACGTTTTGTACATCATCAACATCGTCTAAAAGCGTCAACAAACGTCTGAACATTTCCAAATCATCTCCAGAAAGTTCAACCGTTTCGTTTGGAACCATGCGACGCTCTAGCACTTCGTATTTCACATCCGGAATTAGGGCATCGATGGCTTCTTTAGCCTCATCAAGTTGGGTTGGATCAACGGTTACGGTCATATACCCATCTTCTACTTCGGTATCATGCAATTCGATGTCGCGATCCAACAACGCTTCAAACATCGCATCTTCGTCTTCAAATGGAACAACGATGACTCCAAGATCTTCATAGCCGAAGGAAACGGAGCCATTGACACCCATTTTCGAATGGGATTTGTTGAAGCAAGAGCGAAGATTAGCAATGGTACGGTTGGCATTGTCTGTTAAGCAGTCAATGATGACTGTAGAACCAGCGCCAGCCCCAAAGCCTTCATAGCGTGCTTCCGAAAAGCTTTCATCCGCTGAAGATTTGGCTTTATCAATCGCACGTTTGATAACATCACTTGGAACCGAGTTAGCCTTCGCACGGGCAATCGCTTTTTTAAGCGCTTGGTTCATGTCTGGATCGGGAACACCACTTTTTGCGGCCACTAAGATTTCCTTGGAATATCTTGAATATACCTTGGCTTTGGCGGCAGCGGTTTTGGCCATAGCTGCTGCGCGCACCTCAAAATGTCTTCCCATAAAATTCACCTTTCAAAGATAAAAAACAAACTGTCTAATTACTCGCTTTAGAATAGCGGATTGGATACCTCAAGGCAGGAAAATCTTCCCTATTTCATTTCGTATCTATCACGCCATCACTGAAAATGACGAAAATTCAGAAATCATATTTCAGATTCGTTTTATAGTTTTTCAACTAAAGGTCCTACAGTCAACCTCTTCCACCTTCATCTCAACCATTTTTGACTTCATGTTCTTTGACAAATGGTATGGTGAGTGAGGTTTCTATTTTTCTTCACCATATAGGGCCATGCTCACTTATCTCGCACGGAATCCATCTATATATGGTTGCTATCGAGTTGGCCTTTGTACTTTAAGTACACTACAGATTAGTATACTGTTCAAGAATAATAATCTGTGGAAAAAGGAGAAATAACTCATATTTTATATATGATTCTTGTAAGCGCTAGTACACACGAGCTTACAAGCGTTCATCTAAAAGCAGGTAGAAGGGCTTTGAATAAGAGCCTTATCTTTTTTATCAAAAATCCTAAAAAAGCTCAAGATCTCTAAAATCCCTGCTCCAATTCAAAATAGAGGTTTCCATCTTCATTAGAGCCAAGAATCTATCCTAGCTCTTGCAAGGAAAGGGCTAGAAAGCCATTTTATTTTTGGAAAAAAGCTTCTTTTTTCCCCTTACTAACATTTCAATTTAAAGCTTCTTTATAAAGATTAAAAACCTAAACCTGAAAAATTCATAGAAAAATCTAAAAAGCCAGAATCTCCTTTACTCTTCGAGATTCTGGCTTTCTCTTTTTC
>JAAVAY010000007.1 GCA_014803815.1 Allobaculum sp.
CGTCGTCACAGGGATTGGCGTGCTCCTTGGCTTGTATGTCAATGTGCGCTATGACAAGATGATCCAAAAAGTTTAACCATATGCAGGAAGAAGTCCCCACTTCTAAAGTGGGGGATGAATTCCGTCGTACACAAAAGGACACAGTACGGCTGGGGAATGTTTGTAACATTCTTGAGATATAAGCTCGATGAACAAGGCAAAAAGCTTGTTAAAGTGGATAATTGCCAGTAGTCAAATTTGTAATGTTTGTGGTTACAAAAATCCTGAAACGAAAAATCCTAGTATCAAGGAGTAGGATTTTCCTAAGTGCGGTACGCACCATAACAGAGATGTAAACGCTGCGATCAATATCCAAAACGAAGGTATGTGGTTAGTAAAGGCATAGCCACTCCATAGAACCGTGGGGCACACGGGGATAGCTCGCTTATGCTGTAGTCAATGGACTACTCGAACGAGAACCGACTGTTCGCTTGTGCGAAAGGAAGCCCCCGCCTCTTTAGGCGGGGGAGGATGTCACTTTGATCATAATGAGAAGATGTAAAATCCCTCCCATATTGGGAGGATATCATCCTTGGCCCATAATAAATTCCACGTTTGATCAACGAATAGCCTGGCCAAAAATCGTTTTGTATTTCTATATTGATCAAAATGGGAACGGGATCTTTGAAATCAGGAATATAGGCCCGAAAGCGAATATCATGAAAGACAGTTCCTTCATAAAGAGAGGAATCTTCTGTGAATTCACTTTTAATCATGGATCCTTCCTGATCGGGAAAAGCAGGAGTGTTTGAAATATGTGGAGTTCCTTCAATGTATTTTTGAGCAATTTCTTCGATATCTATATCTTTATAGGCAGGAATACACGCCTTTAGAATAAAAGCTAAAATAATCTTTTGAGCCAAAAGACGTTTACAAGAGGCATCATAATTCGATTTCTGATCTGTAATCGTGAGCGCTTGAGATAAAGTGGTTTCTTCCTTAGGCATTCGCATCTTCCTTTCTTTTGAAGGACTAGATACTTTGTTATAAGTCAAAACTACAAAGAAAAAGGATAGACTAAGGAAAAATAAATCAATGGCTTTAACTGCATTAGACGTTCTTTAAATCTCTTTTCGCCAGCCAATACTAAGGGACAGGTGATTAAAAGGTATCGCTCAATTCTCCTTTGACAATGACTTTTAGAGATTCCGTGCCCATTTGAGAACGGATGGCCTCTTCAAGTTGATCTAAGGGATACATATGGGTAATAAGCGGTTCAATTTGAATACGACCCGCATTGATTAAGTTAACAGCTCGTTGGTGAGTATCGGGATTGATCATGCTACCTGTAATGTGAAGTTCTTTTTTGTAGACATCAAATAAAGGAAGCTCTACGGTTGCTTCTGGGGCTGGTACGCCAAAGAGGACAATTTGTCCACTAAAGCCAGCCATATCAAAAGCTTGACGAATGGTCGCTGGTTTGCCGATACATTCAATGACCACATCCGCTTTCTTACGACCACTGACTTTTTCTAGAGCCTCTTCAATGCTTTCACTTAGCGGATCCACTACTCCATCCACTCCCACTTGTAAAGCAATCTCTCGACGTTTAGCCACTGGTTCAGAAACTACTACACTGCTTGCACCCGACAGCTTGGCTACTTGAGCCATTAAAAGGCCGATGGCGCCTCCTCCAATAATTAAAACGCTTTGACCAGGATGAATATTAGCCAAATCAATTCCATGCAACACACAGGCTAGAGGCTCGGCCATAGCCGCCCATTCAAACGGAACATCGTCTTTGATTTTAAAGCATTGGGTTGCTGGAACAATGGAGTATTCTGCAAATCCACCATTGCGCGTCACGCCTATGGCTTTAAGATTTTCACAGTTTTGTTTTTTGCCCATACGACATGCATCGCATTCGTTGCAATAGATGTTGGGATCAATGCACACATGATCGCCGACTTTCACGTTTTTAACATCACTGCCAATCGCTTCGACAATCCCAGCATACTCATGGCCTAAAACTACAGGTGGAATAACTTCTGCCGATCCTTTTTCACCTAACATGATGTGTACATCGGTTCCACAAACACCACAGGCTTTGTTTTTGATCAAGACATCATCTTTGCCTAAACCTGGGTTTTCCAATTCCCGTACTTCAAATTTTGGGGAAGATTGGGCTCCTAAAAAATACGTTCCCTTCATTTTTTTCACTCTTTTCTTTTTAATCAAACTTTGTTGAATCACTTTCATTATGAACCAATTAGAAAACAAAGAGAACGAACACAAGAAAATTCGAAAGGGAAGAAAAAGAGCGCCTAAAAGTAGCAAAAAGAAATTTAGGACTATGATGCATAAAGAAGAAACATTCTTGAGAAAGGAAATCACATGGAAAATTGGCTCTATCAAACGAGTGCGGATGATCAGGCGCGCTATGTGTTAGGAACAAAGGGAGAAAATCCCCTTATCGTGATGAGTATCAATCCTTCAATTGGCTCTCCGACTACAACCACCCCTACCTTAGGAACAATTCGTCATATCGCTCAGGCGTATGGATACGATTCGTGGATCGTTCTTTGTCTCTATCCTCAACGGGCTACTCATCTGGATGAACTCGATCACATCGCCAATTCCGCTTGGATTGAGGAAAACAACAAAGTCATCGCGGAAGTCTTGTCTAAATACCCCAACCATAAAATTTGGGCCGCTTGGGGAACCCATTATTTCGATCGGTATTTTTTCGTCCAATGTTTGAGTGACATCTTGAAAATCGCGGATCAATATGGTGAAACGTGGATGCATTATGGACCTTTAGATGAAGATGGTGCTCCTCGGTATTGCTTGTATTTGGAAGATGACGAAGGCTTCTTTGACTACGATGTAAAAGCCTTCTTAGCTAACTCCTAAATTTCATAAAAAACTAGGCTGAAATTCTCACTTTCTGAGTTATAAGCCTAGTTTTCTATTGTTTATAAAAAAAGATCTTCGTTTTTAAGTGAAGATCTTGAAGAGAGCAAGTTTAGAAAGCCACACACGTTACAGCGGTGATGGCTGCAAGAATGATACCAGGCACGTTTGCCCAAATTAAAGGCCATGATTTTGGTTTGGAGTAAAAGCCATAAATCGTCCAGAAAATGCAGTTGATGCAGGCGACAAAGGGTTGTAAAAAGGCTCCTTTGTGACCAGTTAAGTTTTGTTGAATTTGAGCGATGTAGGATACATACATCAAAATTGAACATACTGTTGCGATTTTACCAATAATACTAACCGTTTTTTGATCCATAAATTTACCTAATTCCCTTAATATAGGGCCATTCTTTAATTATACAGTACACCTTAAGGGAAATGAGCCATTTTCGAATGCTCAAAAACCCTCTTGAAAACCAAGAAAATCACACAATTGGAGGAGGTTTAAAGAATTGAAGTCACTTTGGAACCTTTAGCCCTTAGAGAAATCGATACTTCTTGAGAAGAAAAAGGGGAAAGAGAGCCGATTTGAATGGGGGTCCATTGAAAAGCAGCTTCTATATGGATGGTCGAAAGATTAATTTCACATGCTTTAAAGCGATCTTTCAAAGCTTGCAGAGCCAACTCAGGACAATTGGCTTCTTCGGAAAGATGGGCGAGGATGATGTGCTTGGTACGAGAAGTTACAAAATGCGATAACAAGCGTGCCGCATCTTGATTGCATAAATGGCCAGTATCGGAGGCGATGCGAGCCTTTAACCAAAAAGGCCGATTGGTTTGATTCAACATTTCGAGATCGTGATTGCTTTCAAAGATATAGTAGTCCGCATCGCGCAATAAAGGAAACACATCCGCAGGCAAATAGCCCGTATCGGTAATGTAGACGAGCTTTTCTTCTTGATGGCTGATGACAAACCCCATACTTGGACCTGAATCATGAGAGGTAGGAATGGTTAAAACTTTGAGATCGCCAATTTGTAAAGTTTGGGGACAGCTTACTGGATGAAAATCCAAGATCACAGGTTGATTTTTGATTTTGGGTATCGGTAAGGAACAACAAGCGTAAATGGGAACCTTAGAAAACATCGCTAATTGGCGAATGTGATCACTGTGGGAGTGCGTGATCAAAACGGCATCCAATTGCTCAGGGCTAGTATCACACTTTAAAAGTGTGGATTGTAAATAGCGCTTGGTTCCCCCACAATCAATGAGGATCTTCGTGGATCCACTTTGGATCAAACAGGCATTGCCCTTGGATCCCGAACATAAAAGATTAACCTGCATATACAGAATTCTCCATCACACTGCTAAGCGCTTGATTGATTCCCGAGGTAAAAAGCGAGCAGGATTTTTCAAAGGTGAGCTGAATAGTACCGATTTCCCCATTGCGGTGCTTTTTAAGGGAGAGTTCGACGGACTCGGTAGACGATTGTTCTTCATCGGGCTTATAGTACGCTTCCCGATAGAGAAACATAACGATATCGGCATCTTGTTCAATCGAACCCGATTCCCGTAAATCGGAGAGTTGAGGTTCGTGATTAGTTCGCTCTTCCACTTTACGCGAGAGCTGAGACAAAGCAATCACGGGGCAATCCATCTCTTTGGCTAAAATCTTGAGGTTACGGGAAATTTCGGATACCTCCTGTTGGCGGGAATCGGAGCGGCCGTTACCGGAAATGAGTTGCAAGTAATCGATCACGATTAAATCAATGGAGCCTTCTTGGCTTTTAAGCTTGCGACATTTGGAAAAAATTTGGCCGACTTTGATCATCGACGTATCATCGATAAAGATTTTACGTTCGTGGAATTGGTCAATGGTGCGATCAAAAGCAGCAAGTTCAGTAGGGGAAAGCTTTCCAGAGACGAGCTTTTTTCCATCGATGCGCCCTTCAGCTGATAACAAACGCTTGATCAAGGAAGAGGCTGGCATTTCCAGAGAGAAAATAGCCACAGGACCTTGATTGCGCTTGGCGATGTTGTTGGCAAAGTTGAGAGCTAAAGCGGATTTTCCCATAGCAGGACGCGCGGCTAAGATGATTAAATCCCCGCGGTGAAAGCCGTTGGTCATGGCATCGAGTTCACTGTAGCTGGTGGGAATTCCACTGACTCCTCTAGAATTGCGGAGGACTTCGATTTCTTGACGCACTTCTTGAATTACAGACTGAACACTTTTAAAATCACTTCCGCGTCGACGACGGGTGACATCCAACAATTTGCGTTCAGAATCATCTAAGATGACATCCATTTGGTCATTGGACGTGGCGGCTTCATGGCCAATTTCATCGGCGACCAAAATCAAACGACGCAGTTTGGCTGTATTTTGAATGGTGGAAATGTAACTTGGAACAGGAGCGGCGCTCACGGAGACATCCATTAAAGCTGATAAGTAATCTAGTCCTCCAACCGCTTCGAGTTCATCGTTTTCTTGTAGGCGCAACAAGACACTTTGCATATCGATGACTTGGCCTTTTTGCGCGATATCTTGAATGGCTTTGTACAAAATTTGATGAGCAGTGACAAAAAACTCGGAGGCACTCAAATCCGCGTCCTGACAAGCTGAATAGACNGACGNAAAGACGAGTAACGCTCCGAGAANGGACTNCNCCATGCGCTGNGCATTTGGCAGTTCTTNAANCATTTAAAAAACCTCTTAGGCNCCTTTGGCACTNACATGNACATTGATCACGCCAATAATTTTGCCTTTGTACAAATCCACTTTTACTTTTGTCGTTCCAAGNGAAGCGACAGGNGTATCCATAATGATTTTGCGTTTATCCACATGAATNCCTTGATCGGCTAAAGCTCCAACNATTTGTTTGCTTGAAATTTGACCAAAGGTCGTTCCNNCTTTGCCTGCATTTAAGGTAAATTCCAAGGTTAAATTTTCTAAGCGTTTTGCGATGTCTTTGGCTTCTTCTTGATTGGCCAAATCTTGGGCAGCGGCTTGAGCTTTACGCGCTTCTAGGGCTTTAGAAGAGGCTTTATTATAGGCTTCAGCGAGGTGGTTTTTGATTAAATAGTTACGACCATAGCCATCGGCTACTTCTTTAACTTCATCTTTTTTTCCGACGTTACGTACATCTGTAAGAAGAATAACTTTCATATTTCAAATAATTCGGTAAGGATGATCCGATAGGACGAGGAACCGAACTCTCCTTTCTTTCGCAATCCTTTTTTTTTGAGGATAAAGACAACCAATTTTGATTGTTACACATTAGTCAAACGAAAAACGGGAAAAAATGCAAGGTGAAAGGAAAAAAGACTAAAAGAAAAGTTATTCTTCTTCCTCTTCTGGTTCTTTTTCTTTCTTGGCGGATTCGTCTTCTTGCGGTTGTTCAAGTTGACGCAATTGCTCATCCAAAATACGCTTTAACACATTGGCAGCTTCTTGAGGGGTCAAATCACTTCGTTCTGAAGCGGCTGCACTAAAGTGTCCTCCTCCATTCATTCTTTCCATAATGCGTTGGACATTGATTCGGCCATTGCTGCGGGCCGAAATGGCTGTACGGCCATTTTCGGCATTGATACCAATGGTGAAGGAGGCCCAGCATCCTTTGAATTTTAACAATCCATCGGAGATTTGCGATAAAAGAGTGCGGGAAACGGGTTCCGAAAGGACATCGATGAAAAAGTGCTCTCGATACACTTGGGCTTGCTCCATTAAACTGCTTCGTCTTCGGTATTCGGTATAAGTCTCTTTAAGAGCTTGTTCGGCCTTATAGGCATTCGCTCCCCACGAACGCAAAATGCCAGCAGCTTGGAAGGTACGCTCAGAGGTATGGGATTTAAAGCGACCTGTATCGACTAAAATACCAAGGTACATGATCGTCGCTTCAAATTCATAAATGGGAACGGAGATCGGAGAAGCCTGCAACAGCTCCGTCATCATCTCGCATGTGGAAGAGGCTTTGGATTCAATGTAGGCGGTCAACACATTATCGGGATAATTTTCGGAGCGGCGATGATGATCAATAATAATCGTGCGCCCCTTCAAATCCAAGAGTCGTTTTCCTGAAGAGATCAAAGGATTGGAGTGATCAACCATCACCACTAAATCCTTTTCGGGATCATACATTTCCAAGGCGCGGTCTTCAGTAATGACATTGTGCCGATTAATCGCTTTACCAAACTCATCAAGGGTTTCTTGTAGCTGATGATCCCTAGGAACATTTTTTAAAACGATGTAGGGGTCACGGTGCAAAGCCCGTACCCAGTTAGACATCGCTAAAGCTCCTCCCATGGCATCAAAGTCGGTGTTGACATGACCTAAGATGAACACCCGGCCGCCATGACGGATTAAATCTTGAATGCTTGAGTTCACAATCCGCACTCGCACTTTGGAAGGCTGTAGGGCTTTTTCAGAGTTTCCACCGATAAATTCAATGGGTAAGGTTCCATCTTTAATGGCCACTTGGTCACCGCCTCGGGATTGAATGATTTCCATCACATCCGTTAAAGCGCGATCGACTTCGAGAAGACTGCCAAGATTTTCCACTAAAGCCATCGATAGGGTAACGGAGATATCGAGTTCTGCCGAGATGTCTTTGATTCTTTGAAGAATGGCAAAATTTTGAGAACGGATTTTTTGCAGAATTTCCGAATCCATGATGACCAAATAGCGATCCGAGCGAATGCGTCGCATCAAAATACCATTTTCTTTAGCCCAAGAAATGAGCTGGCCTCGTAGCCGTGTATTGATGGAATTGAGTAATTCCTCATTGTCACTGCTTTGGTATTGATCGTAGCCATCCAGATTTAATTGCCCAATGACCATAGATCCATGTTGCAAGCGCTGTTCCAACAAGACGATTTCTGTAATATTTTTGACAAATAGGACTTGGGTTCCCACTTTGTGTTTAACTTCATAGATGTGTCCTTTATGTTCGCCGACAATGGTGTCGATTTCGTTTTCAAAGAGTTCACGAATATTATTAAAAAAGGCCGTCACTTTTTGATTGACGATGTCTACATTCATGGCTTTTAGATAATCAGACACCCATGTGACAACATATTCATCGTTATAAGTAATTAAACCGACCTCACCAAAGATTAAGGCTTCTTTGGCATCGCGACCGAGAACGCGACTGATTTCCACATCAGATTGAATTCCTTTGCGCGAGAGAGTTTGCCAAAATGAGTTAAAAAGCATATACACAGCGATACTTGCAAGAGCTAGAGTAATGCCAGAAAGCCACTCTTGCCGAACAAACGAGATGATCGAAAACAAAAGGCCGAAAAGAGAAAGGCCATTAAAAAGATCTTTCCATTTTTTAAACCGTTTCATGTTTTTGATATTTCGGCAAGGAGTCTCACCTCAGTGAGGAGGAAAGGCCGAAGTCTCCTTTCTGTTTCTATCCTTAAACCCAAAGCTAGCCAATCAAACTTTGAGTATTCCTCTTCTACTACACAAAGACCAAAAAAGCCAAGCCAAAGAAGCTAAATAGGAAGTAAGAAAGCCATAGATTAAGAAGTCTTTTGAAAAAGGACCATCAATCCATAGATGGCTTCTATAAAACATAGAGGGGGTAAAATCGCACTGCAAACCACAAGGGTCACTAACCAACGATTTTTTCGAATGGAAGGCCAAGCCAAAAGCCCTTCACATCCCTTGAAAATTAAGGCAATGCTGCCAATACAAAGGCCAAGAAAGAGAAGATCGCTTCACAAAAAAAGAAAAAAGGACATCTGTGTATTGAGACTCCAGATCAAAAAAGCCAAGAGAAACACAAAGCCAAAGCGTTTGGAAAGGGAAAGACGAAAATTGAACAAAAAGCCATAATCTGCTTTATTGCGCTTTAGGCGTAAATCGACCAGAATAGCTAAACATCCAATGGAAATGGTTTCCCATAAGGAATACAGACAAGCACACAAAATGAGAAACGTTTGCCAAGAAATAAAGGGCAAATATTGGGTCAAAAAACGCATATTCTCTTGCGCATCAAAGCCAAAGAGAGCAGCCCAAAGCGTGATTTGAAGATAATTAGAAATACCCAACACCACTACGCAACCTAAAGCGGAAGTCAGCATAGGAATCTTATAGTGAATACCTTGGCCAAAAATCCAGCCTGCGATTAAATAGCCAATGCCAATCACCCACGTGGTAAAACTTCCCAGCATAAAGCTCAAAAGAATCATAGCTGCTAAAGCACAAAGAGAGATAGAGCGAGATTCGTCAATAGCGACCATGAGAATGGGTAAGGCAAAAATAAAGGGAAAAACGCTTTCCAAAAACAAGCCACTCAAAGCGTTCAGCAACAAAAAGACTCCATACACCGCGCACAGCATCCCTGCACGTGCAACTGATCTTGTTTTCATCTTTTAATTCTAACCTACTCCCGCTCTTTTCATCCTTAATCCACCAATTCCCTTGTTTTCTCCATTAAATTCCCACTTTGATCGCAAAATCACCCTTAATTTTTTGTTGATCTCCCCACTTTTTGTAAATTTTTTGGTATAGCTTCTTGTTTCCTTTATGGTCTGATCTAGACTTCAGAGCTAGATGAAGTCAAAAAAAAACGCTTTTGCAAGCGTTTTTTTTGACTAATACATTTCCCGCGCAGCCGAGTAACGGTTACCCGCATAACGGCTCGAACCAAAGCCGATGATGATCATGAACAAAGGCTCGAGAAAATAGAGACCAAAGAAATACCCTAAGCCATGTCCATAAGCTAAGGAGAGGTTGTAGTAGAAAACGGCACGAATAATCGCTACCAAGATCGCTAAGACAATCGCGATATAAAACCAGAAGGAACCTACATTCAAAGCTAACCAGTAACAAAGGCTTACACCGATATTGCATCCAAGTAAAGCCCAGAACATATTAGGTGTCCAACAAATCTTCATCAAG
>JAAVAY010000008.1:0-3188 GCA_014803815.1 Allobaculum sp.
TCTCTTTGCGGTTTTATCCCGTAAGAGTCAAAAATCAGACCAAAAATAATTTTTAAAAGCCTCTACGGCTCTCCTTATGAATAAAAGGGAGTGAGGCTTGGTATAGTTTTTGAACTTTATCTTAGATAAAAAGACGCTGAATTGATAAAGGTGGTATAGGCGAAAACATCAAACCATTTTATCCTTCCAACGTCTTTTTTCTTTTCTTAGGAAATGAGAAGAGGAAAAGAAGAATTCAAATAGAGGAGAATAGGTGAGTTTTACCATTTAGACATCCCTTCTTGAAATTCCATCTCAATGGAAATAAAAATACCATTTGGATTTAGTCTTAAGGGATGGAAAAAGGCTTTCTAATGAGCTAAAACAAAAGAGCTAAGCCCCATTTCCACATTAGGGCTTAGCTCTTTTGTTTTTTTGGTAGCCCTTCATTTAAAATTTCCACCTTAAATGAAGGAAATGGACAACGCCATGGAAACGAACACAGTTTCAGATTCCGCTTGAGCAAGTGGTCTTAGGCTTTGAGTTTTCGTAAACTACCGAGCATTCAAGTTCGTATGATAGTAGCTTTTTTCAAATTCCTACTAGTCTTCTGTATTCACTACTGGTTCCACATGGGAGTTGTCTTCTTCGCTTGCCTCTTCCGCTTCTGGCGCAGGAAGGGTAGCCAAGTATTCTTTTCTCTCTTGGATGAGCTGAGCTAATTCCTCAAGGGATGCAACGTTTTTCGTTGCTTGAACAAAGCTTTTTGCCAGATCGTACGCAGCAGAATCCGACAAACTTTCTTCCATGTATTCCGATTGAGAAATAATAGGTTGGAAAACGCGAGTGAGAGCATTTTTATGGTAACCAACCCCAGCGACTTCGATGAATCCCGTAGCTTGTAGCTTTTTCAAAACGATTTGAATCGTATTGCGACTTAAATCGGGAGAGGCCATCAGAATGTCATACGCAGACATGGGTTTGCTGCTTTTCCACAGCACGTTCATAATCTGGGTTTCGCGCTTGGTCAATCCAACATTTTTCATTGCGAATCGAAATCCTCCTTCTTAGTAATCATAAGTTCTCTTTGTCCTCCACTTTCAAGGTGGAGACTTTTTGCTCTAAAAGGTTAAAACTTTTTATAAATTATCTACCATCATCATTTTAGTCATAAATAGTCAGCTTAACAATACTTACACCCAATGGCCCCAAAAAAGGCCGAAAATGGGGACTTACACCACCTTGAAGAGCTCAAAAGATCTTTAAAAATCGCCTATTTTATTCCTAAAGACGGAATAAATTTTTGGGAAATTTTCCCTATTTAATTTAAAAATAAATTGAAGCTTTATAAAAATATTTTACTCTATTTGAGCCGATTTTGGGGAATTTATTTGCTTATTTGATAAAATTGGTGCCAATAAAATTTTCCCCGTTCCTGTATAGGTGTTTACAAGTCCCTCTTTAGAAAGAGTGGAAGCAATGACTCCTTTTCCCGCATTGTCAACAGTGAATTCCAAGCTTTGAGACCAAGCAATCGCAAAATTGCCATCCACTTTGAGGGTATCATTTTCCAATTCAATCAAAACAAGCGCTTCTTTAGCACAAGGCAAACGCAAAGCCGCAATTCCCTTTCCAGCTAATGTCATTGAGAAAAGCCCTTCGTTGCCAAGCATGGCCGAAGAAGCTGTAGAACGCATCATGGTACTTTGATCCACATCGTTAGTACAGGCTAAAAATAAGCTTGAGTCCAAAACGATTCCCTCCGCCCATTTTTGGTGTAGATCGACTAGCAAGATGTCGCCATCAATGGGTTCTAAAACAATCGTACCATTGCCGGAATAACAAGAGGCATTGAGCGATTGTCCTGTCATTTTTCCCCGAACCTTTTTGTTGAAATACCCAAGAAGGCCCTTGTTATCCGCGGTGAGTTGGCAATCTCCGACCATCCATTGCATCATCCCTTCCGCTACTAAAACGCTGCTCCCTCCCAAGTTGCAAATAAGTTGGCGTTTTTTTAAACCACTTATGCTTTCTAAATACGTTTTAATGGGATTATCTCGCTCAAGATCTAGATTTTGTAAATGGGTGATGACGGTAAATGGACCAAGTTCGGAACTCACTTCCACATTGCTACTACTTTTTAAGTTGTAAATTCGATACATTCTTTTTCATATCCTCGGCCTGTTCCTGGAGGATTGACTCCTTTCTCTTTCTAAAGCTACAAAGAAGATTCTGTGATTAATTAAGATAAAATATGATTTGTTCCCTACTCAAGGATACAATTCTCTTTTTTCACCATCATAATCGGAAAATAAGTTTTCATGGTCTTCATATTTATTATATTCAATTTTACGAAGAAAATTATGCCAAATAATGGGGTTTTTGAATCTTAAAATAATTTTTTGAAAAGGTATTGATTTCCACTTTTTGTACCCTATTTTTTCTAGGATGAAAAGCTATTCTTTGAATCTTCTGTTTCTATCATTTTGATCCAAAATAAAAAAAGGTTGTCCAACAAGATTGAGCAACCTTTTATGTATTTTGTTCACACAATTAAGATTCAATACCAGTTACGGCATATCCAGCATTCGTCACCGCTTTAGCTAAAGCACGAGCGTCTAAGGAATCTCCCTCAACCGTCGCTTGTCCTTTATCTAAATCTACTACGGCGCTTTGCACACCGTCCACAGCATTTAATGCTTTTTCTACACGAGCTTTGCAATGATTGCAGCTCATTCCAGCTACATCTAAAATCATAACGATCTCCTTTCTAGGAAGATCTTTCTTCCTATATAACGCATATGGCGCCAGACACCTCTTGCTCATTTGTTGTACTGCAAAAGGCCTCTTTACTTCAAGTTATTTACTTTGGTTTTCTATATCTAGCCTTATGCTTAGTCTTTAAGCCACTGGAAGGCCGATCTGCTCAAATTTTTCTTCTAATCCAACATCGTTCAAATCAGAGCCACAAATTTGAAAAGATAAAGTGGGTTCGTCAAACAAAATCCAACTTACCCCATGGCCTCTAAGAGCTTGAAGGAGATCTTCCAATTGGTTTTTATCCACTTGAGCTCTATTCTCTTGATCGTTCAAAACAAATTTGGAACAAACCTGCAAAGAAGGAACTTCATAGCCAGCTTGTTCAACGGCTTCGACACAAGGGGCTTTACTCATCTTTTCAAATCCTTCGAGATAAGCTTGCCCTTTTT
>JAAVAY010000008.1:3193-12736 GCA_014803815.1 Allobaculum sp.
TNTNNTTCCACTGTTTTGACTCCAGGAACTTGTTCAAGAGCTTCTTGAACGCGGCTTTGACAATGGGCACAGCTCATCCCCTCAACATCAAAAACCACTTTTTGAGATGGTATCTCTTCAATCGGTTGGTCTTTACTCCATTGAGCCACCAATTGAGAAAGGGCAGTGGGATCAAGCGTTTGGCCATAGACGGTGATTTGATGATTGGCCAAATCCACCAACAACCAAGAAATGCCCTTTTCCATTAAGCTTTCAAATAAGGCTTTCCAATCTGCTTGGGTAGTGATGACTTGATTGGGTTTAAAAGGCCAAACGAGGGTCGCTCCTGTGTTGGTTATGAGGGTCTTATAGCCTTCTTCGGTAATGGCTTGGGCTAAGTCCTCTTTGGAAAGAGGTTTCTTACTTTGGACATAGGCATAGGTAGGGTGTAAGAAAACCTCCACTTTTTTTACATTAGGAACCATGAACAAGCCAATCGTGACATTGTTTTGGTCCTCAACTTCTGTCATTCCTTGAATCGCAAACAAAGCTAAATCTTGAATGTCTTCTCCTTTTTTAAAGATTTCTTTCTTCGTATTTTGATCTTTAGAGGAGTCTAAGGACTGAGTCGTCTTTGGAGAAGACTCCAAGTTTGGATCCACTAAAACTTTAATTTGTAGTGCTTTTTGTTCTTGTTTTTGATCTTGAGAAATATCCTGATCCACTTTAGCGGCCTTAAAGAAGCGTAAACGTAAGGCGTTTAAGCAAACCGTAACGGAGGATAAGGACATCGCCGCCGCTCCAATCATTGGATTCAGTAAGGCACTTGAAGCATTCGCTCCCTGTCCTAAAAGCGTTAAGGCTAAATAGATTAAACCCATCGCAAAGGGAATACCTAAGACGTTATAGAAAAACGCCCAAAAAAGGTTTTCTTTGATATTGCGAATGGTTGCTTTGGATAAATCGATCGCTGTGACGACATCGAGTAAATTATCCTTCATTAAAACAACATCAGCCGCCTCAATCGCGATATCAGTTCCAGCACCAATAGCAATGCCAACATCAGCTCGCATTAAGGCAGGTGCATCGTTAATGCCATCGCCCACCATGACAACTTTACGTCCGCGCTCTTCTAAATCTCGAACGACAGATTCTTTATCAGTAGGCAAGACATCCGAAATGACCTCAGATAACTCCAATCCCTGAGCAATCGCTTGCGCCGTATGCTTGTTGTCTCCCGTCAACATGATGACTTCAATACCTTTTTGACGTAAAAGGGAAATCGCTTGCTTAGAAGTTTCACGGACTTCATCGGCTACAAAGACAAGGCCTTTTAAATGACCATTAAAAGCAATAAAAAGGGGCGTGGCTCCTAGTTTGGCTCCTTCTTGAGCTTGTTCTTGAACTAAGGAATCAATGAAAATGCCCTGATTCTCCATAAAAGCGAGATTGCCCGCCAAAACCTTGGTTTGATCCACGTTGGCTTGTAAACCCCGTCCCCCAAAGGCTTCAAAATCGCTCATTTCAAGTAGAGAAAGCTGTAACTCTTTAGCTTTATCCACAATGGCTTGTCCTAAAGGATGTTGAGACCCTGATTCAGCACTAGCCACAATTTGCAAAAACTCGTGAACTTGCTTGGAATCGCTTTGTAAAGGGGTAGCTTCGGAGTTAAAAAGCGTGACACCAATCACTGCAGGTTTTCCCTTAGTGATCGTTCCAGTCTTGTCCAAAACCACCGTATTGATATGAGCAAGGGTTTCTAAGGCTGTAGCGGATTTAACCAAAATACCATTTTGCGCAGCTTTTCCGGTCGCAACCATAATCGCTAAAGGGGTCGCAAGCCCTAAAGCACAAGGACAAGAGATAACCAATACCGATACAGCACAATTGATGGCAAAGGCAAAGCCTTTACCAGCCACCATCCACCCAATAAAAGTTAAAATCGCTAATCCAATGACTAAGGGCACGAAAATTCCGGAGACTTTATCCGCTAATCGCGCAATGGGCGCTTTCGAATTCCCCGCTTCGTCGACTAAAGCAATAATTTTGGCTAGAGTCGTATCATTTCCAACTTTAGTGGCTTCAAACACGAACGATCCATTGACATTAGTGGAAGCCGACATGACGGTATCCCCTACGCCTTTTTCCACCGGAATGGATTCTCCTGTTAAAGCCGCTTGATCAAGTGTCCCATTTCCAGAACGCACGATTCCATCCACTGGAATAGAGGCTCCAGGAACGATGCGGATGAGATCACCAGCCTTTACCTGATCAATAGGGATTTNTATAAAATCNTTCCNTTGTTTGNNCATAGCTGTTTTAGGAGCGAGNTTGACAAGGCTTGCTAAAGCATCCCCCGTTTTGGTTTTGGAGCGTGCTTCTAAATATTTGCCTAGGGAAACCAGGGTAACGATGGTCGCAGCACTTTCAAAGTACAACATGTCCATAGAGGAATGAATCATCATGTGATCCATGATTCCATAGCCATAAGCCATGCGCAATAGCCCATACAATCCATAGGCAAAGGAAACTGAAGAACCAATAGCCACTAAAGAGTCCATGTTAGGGTTGCGTTTCCATAACGCTTTAAAACCATGAATAAAGAAATCTTTTTGAATAAACAAGATAATGGTTGACAGGAACAATTGAATGACTCCATTGACCATCATCCATTTCATATCCATTAAAAAGGAAAAGAGACCAAGCATCGGCAACATCGAAAAGCACATCAAAATCGCTAATAAAACCAAAGAACTGATTAAGACACGCTTTTTGTACTCCATCTCCTCTTTCATGCGTTTAGCACGGCGATTGTATTCACTCGCTGCACTCATCTCTTCAAGTCCTGCACTCATGACACTTGCTTGCAAAGCGGCTTCATACCCCGCTTGTTCTACAGCTTTGACAATGGTTTCGGGATTGGTTTTAGTTGGATCGTATTCGACTTTCATGGTGTTTGAAAGTAAAGATACATCTACACCATCCACACCATCCACTTTTTTAACTCCGCGTTCCACGGCGGCTTGGCAGGCAGCACAAGTCATGCCATAAACATCGAAAGTTTGTTTTTCCATAAATTACACTTAACACTTCCTTTCTTGATAAAAATCTTATAACTCCACTTGGATAAATTTATTTTAAACTGACTCCACATATATTCCTTGGAACGATTGTCTGTTTCGGTTTAATTCATCTTTCTCGTTTACGGTTTCAATCCTTTTGATCTAGGCCAATCTTCCTTTTCTTCTAAAAAAAGCTCATAGACTCTTTCGGAATCTATGAGCTAATAAGAAAAGCTTTAGCGAGCATTAGAGTTTACAACTTTAATGCGGCTCCAATAATCTGCGATGGCTTTACGCGTTTTCTCATTGTATTCGAATACTTCATCTTGGTCATAGCCAACACGAGGAACATAAGAAGAGATGCCATCGAATTCCCCTTGGGCCAATTCGTTTTCCACTTCCTGATTGGTTGCAGTATAACCCACATAGAGAGAATTCAACATTTGGGCTTCGTAGGAAGCCGCATAGTTGATAAAGGCATAGGCTAACTCTTCATTGGCCACTGTTTTAGGAATGCACATCGCATCCACCCAAAGATTGGTTCCTTCGTTGGGTAAGAAGTAATCCATCTGATCGTTTTCGGCAATGATATACGTAGCATCGCCAGAATACACTAAACCAAGAGCTTTACGAGCATTGGCCATATTATCGATGATTTCATCGGTGACGATTTCAGGTTCCATCGTCTGCACACTCTTGGCTAACCAATCGTAGGCCTCTTTTAATTGTTCTGGGTCTTCTGTATTCATGGAATAGCCAAGACTCTTTAAAGCTGCCATGAATTGATCGCGTTCGGAATCGTATAAGTAAATATCTCCTTTGTAGTCTTCATCCAAGAAAATAGCCCAACCTTCTTTTTCTAAGGTATCTAAATCGACTTTTTCCGTATCGTATACAATTCCCACGGTTCCCCAAAAATACGGAACCGAATATTGATTTTCAGGATCATAGGCTAAATCCAAAACCGCCTCATCCAATTGAACCAAAGCTTCATCGACTTTATCGGGATCAAGCTTCAATAACAAATCTTCTTCAATGAGGCGTTGCACCATGTAATCGGAAGGAATTAAGACATCAAATGATTCGTTATTGGCCACTTTGATATACATTTGCTCGTTGGAATCAAAGTTATCCATCACGACATTGGCACCGGTTTCCTCTTCAAAATTGGCAATCATTTCATCGGAAATGTATTCACCAGGCAAATAAATGTGGAGCGTTTGTCCTGCAAAGGGTTGATTCCCCTCTTTAGAGCGGAAAAAGAAGAAGCAAGCGGCTAAACACACCACTACCCCAAGGGATCCAAGAACCACTTGGCGTCCACGATTGTTTTTGGGCTTGGGTACATAATTGGGATCTTTTTCTCGCTCTTCTTGACGCTTTTTCAAGATGGGAGGAACGATATTCATCAAAAGCATTCCAATGGTGATGAGTAAAACCAACACCGTGGAGATGGCATTGATGGAGGGATTGACTCGCTTAGCCATGGTATAAACCAAGATCGATAAATTTTTAACCCCTTGTCCTGTCGCAAAGTAGGAAATGATGAAGTCATCAAAGCTCATCGTAAAGGCAATGAGAGCTCCCGAGACAATCCCAGGCATAATCTCAGGAACGATTACTTTGGTCAGCGTTTGAAAGGGGGTAGCTCCTAAATCCATAGCCGCATCCGCTAAGTTGGGATCGAGTTGGCGAAGCTTTGGAGTAATCGAAAGCATCACATACGGAATGCAAAAGGCAATATGGGCTAAAAGAAGCGTGATAAAGCCGCGTTCCACATGAAAGGTGATGAAAAGCAACATCAATCCAATGGCGGTGACGATGTCTGGATTCATCATGGGCAAATCGTTGATTTGGTTGACGTAATTTTTAACGAGTTTTTTGGAATAACTTAAACCAATCGCACTAAGAGTACCCACAATGGTGGCAATGATGGTCGCTAATACGGCAATCGCAATGGTGATATAGAGCGAATTCATCATGTCGTGCGATTGAATCATCTGCTGATACCAGCGCAAGGAGAACCCTGTGAAATTAGTTAAGGATTTAGAACTATTGAAGGAAAAGATCACCATGAACAAGATGGGAACATAAAAGAAGATCATTGCAAGCCAGGTGATCGTGGCTCCAATGGGTCTTTTTTTCTTGTTCATGCCGCTCTTTCCTCCCGTGCAGCTTTGCGATCCGCTTTACGCACTACACTCATCAACAGCATCATGATCATAGCCATGATGACAGAAATAGCTGATCCAAAATTCCATTCCCCAACCGTTATGAATTGGTTTTCAATGACATTACCAATTAAGAACCAACTTCCGCCACCGAGTAATTTTGGAATAAAGAAGGCCGAAATGGCAGGCAAGAAAACTAAGGTAATTCCCGAAATCACTCCTGGCAGGGAGAGAGGAAAGACCACCCGCCAGAAGGTTTGAAAAGGAGAAGCTCCTAAATCGTTGGCCGCCTCGATCAAAGAAGGATCGAGTTTAGTCAATGATGTATAAATCTGCAAAATCATATAGGGCAAGTAGTTATACACCATCCCGATGAGAACCGCTGTTTCGGTGTATAAAATTTCCACATCTTGAAATCCAAACCAACTCAAGAAAATGGAGATTGGACCACCCTTAGATAAAATTCCAATCCATGCATAGGTACGCACCAACATGTTAATCCACATGGGAACAGTAATGCATAAAACCAATTGACCCTGTCTTTTGGGTGAACAACGGCTAATCCAATAGGCAATGGGATAGCCAAGAAGCAAACAGAGAGCAGTGGTCTTAAACGCCACATCCAAAGAACGCCATAAGATCAATAAGAAATCTTTATCTGTAAAAAAGCGAATGTAGTTATCAAGAGTAAAGCGAAAAGTGGTCACTTCATTGCCAGGTTGAATGAGCGAATAAAAGACGATCAACAACATCGGCAAAAGCAACATGATCGTTCCCCAAATGAGATAGGGGATGACTAAACGTCTCCAGGTCTTCATGAAATGAAGTCCTCTTTTTCCATGACGTGAATGTCTTCTGGCTTGAAGTCTAAGCCCACTTCCGTCCCTTCTTTGACCATGGCGGTCGTATGGACTTTGAATTCACGACCAGTCGTCCAGAAGGTGACAGGATATACGCCCAATTCGATGTTATTGGGATCAAAGTCATACGTAACAGTTAAATTCACAGCTTTATCTTCGTCATCTAGGCGCCACCCTTGAGCATTTGCCCAAATTTTCAAATCCGTATCCAAAGCGGTGGATTCTTTAATCTCATTTTTGGATTTAAAGAAATCAAAGGCTGAAACCCCTTCATTTTTCTTGGGGTTTTTAACCACATTTTGGTCAATAACCTGAATGGTTTTAGTAATGGATAAACCATCTCTTGTAGTAAAGGTAATCGGATAGGCCCCTAACTTCTTTTCCAAGTCTGTTTCTACTTTTTCAATGGAAAGTTGCTCATCGCTTTCATCATCCCATGCTTGAGCATCCGCACGCGCAATAAGTTCTTTTTCTTCAATACCTTCCATATCTTCTAAGTCCAAGTAGAAGCTATTGGCAGAAATATGTGTGTGACCATCGTCTTTTTGGTTGGCACTTTCTTCCGTGACGTGCATCTGGACGGTGACATTCGTGCCAGGGACGGTTTCGACGATGACTTCATTGAGCATCCCCTTAAACAAAACGCTTTCTACCGTCCCTTTTAATTTTCCTTGGTCATAAGGAACCAATTCGATGTCTTCTGGACGAATGACTACATCTACAGGTTCATTGGGGCGGAAGCCTTTGTCTACACATTCAAAATCGGTTTCATCAAAGCGAACGAGTTCGTCTTCGATCATGTATCCAGGAATAATATTGGATTCTCCAATGAAGTTGGCCACATAGGCATTAGCTGGTTCGTTATAGATTTCCACTGGAGAGCCGATTTGTTGAATCTCGCCTTCTTTCATGATGACAATTTTATCAGACATCGTAAGAGCTTCTTCTTGATCGTGAGTAACGAAGATAAAGGTAATCCCAACTTCTTGTTGGATGCGTTTGAGCTCGTATTGCATCTCTTTACGAAGCTTCAAGTCCAAGGCTCCAAGAGGTTCATCGAGCAACAGTACGCTTGGCTCATTAACAAGCGCTCTTGCGATCGCAACACGTTGTTGTTGACCGCCAGAAAGTTGAGTAATTTCTCGTTTTTCATAACCTTCTAGGCCAATTAAGCGCAGCATGCGCATTACGCGCTGATCAATGATGTCTTTGGAGACTTTTTTAATACGAAGGCCAAAGGCAATATTGTCATATACGTTCATATTGGGAAACAGGGCATATTTTTGAAAAACCGTATTTAATTCCCGTTTATAAGGAGGCAATTTAGAAATTTCTTTTCCTTCGATGAGAATTTCACCTTCATCTTGTTCCAAAAAGCCACCAAGAATGCGTAAGAGCGTGGTTTTTCCACAGCCGGAGGGTCCAAGCAAGGTGACAAACTCATTTTCATAGATGTCTAAGTTGATCCCTTTTAAAATAATTTGATCATCAAAGCTCTTTTGAATGTTGCGAAACTGGATCAGCTTCTTCTTTTCTTGTTCTTCCATCTTGTGTCCTTTCTAAAACACTGGAGGAGTTGAAATCCATAGCACTTCTGCTGGAATTTTTCCAACATTATATAGGATATGGCTTCTTGATCCATCCAAGTAAAAAGTCTCGCCTTTCTCCACCAAAAGGTTGGAGCCATTTTCTAGCTTGAGTCGAATGGTTCCTTTTAGTACATAGCCAAATTCTTCTCCTTCATGATTTTCGATTTCCATTGATTTTCCACGAACTGGAAGATTCAACAAAATCGGCTCCATTTGGTTTTTTTGGGCGTTTGGTACGATCCAACAAATCGTGTGATCGTTTTTTTCATCCAAAAAATAGTCCTCTTTGGTGAAGACAATTTTTTCATCGCTTTCCTCTTTGAAAAACTCAGCTAAGCTAGTCCCTAGAGCTTCAAGAATATCGGAAAGAGTTGCGATAGAGGGTGAGGTTAAATTGCGTTCTAACTGAGATAGAAATCCTTTGCTTAACTCACTTCGGCTGGCGAGTTCTTCAAGCGTCAAGCCGTTTGTCTTTCGCAATTTGCGAATTTTGGCTCCAATATCCATGTTCGCCTCCGTTTAGTATTTGTAAACAACAAGTGCGCATTAAATAAACTCATCACATATTATGGGGAAAAAGAACGCGTTGTTCAATGAGAATTGCGGTAATTTTAAAGAGAATTATGGAGGGTGAGCACTTTTTGGCCAAACTATCGTAAATTATGTAGAATACCCAAGAAAATGGCCATAAGTCGTGGCCCCATCCAAAAGACAAATCTCTTTTTTGTCTTTTCCTTAGGAAGTGCTTTCCGTTTTCTTTAAAAACGATTTTATGGTTTTCATTTTAAGGAGGAGTATGCAATGGAAAATTCGACCATTTGGATCAATATATTGCGGGGGCTCGTGATTGGGATTGCTAATATCATTCCTGGTGTTTCTGGAGGAACGATGATGGTCTCTATGGGGATTTATGATCAACTCATTCACGCAGTTACCCACTTATTTTCCGATTTCAAAAAGTCGTTTCAGTTTTTATTACCTATTGGCATTGGTATTGTCCTAGCCTTAGCGATTTTGGCTAAATTGTTTGACTACTTGCTTCTCAATTGGCCCATTCCCACAAATATGGCTTTTTGTGGTTTGATTGCTGGCTCTTTACCACCCATCTTTAAGCAAGTTCAAGGTAAACGCATAACCATTACTATGGCTCTAGCTGCCATTGTCTTTTTTGGAATCGTGGTTGGAGGCGCTTTACTTGGAGAAAGTCACGGCTCCCAAGATGTAGTTTTGTCCTCCAGCTTTTTAGGTTTGTTGATGCTCTTTATCGTAGGAGTTATTTCTGCTGCAACCATGGTCATTCCTGGCGTTTCCGGTTCCATGATTTTAATGTTGCTTGGCTATTACGAACCTGTCATCAATTTAGTTAGTGAGACAATTGATGCACTTCTTCACTTCGATTTTGGAGCCCTTTGGCATTGCATTATCTTAGCTTTTCCTTTTGGATTAGGGGTCATCATTGGAGTTTTCGCGATTGCCAAGCTCATTGAATGGGTTTTGGATCATTACGAAGCCCAAACCTATTGGGCTATTATTGGCCTTATTGTCGCAAGTCCTATTGCAATTTTAATCAATACCAATTGGGCCAATTTTTCGATTATGCAATTAATTATTGGGTGCTTTGCCTGCATGATTGGAGCTTATACTGCATTAAAGTTAGCCGATTTATAAAGAACTCTTTATAAAAAATCTCTATTTCTAAGAGGGGAAAGAGGGAAGAGGTAGAAAATCGATAAAAACTGTCTTTAGATTCCTAAAAAGAAGTAGTTTAGGGGAAAAATAAAAGCCGAGTCGGTATGACTCGGCTTTTTGTCTCTTCAAGACAAGAAATAGAAAGACAAAGAGCTGAAAGCGAGACGGGAGGACTGAACGAGCTTAGAGAAGG
>JAAVAY010000009.1 GCA_014803815.1 Allobaculum sp.
TTTTAAAAGCGCAATACGCTGGGCACTGAGTTCTGGATTGGTTGGATCATTGACTTTGCAAGCAGTATAGAAGCTATGAAACTTCGAGGCAAGATTTTGGATATAATGCGAGATTTTATGTACCTGACGCGTTCTTGCGGTTTGTTCCACAACCGAAGGATATTCGGCTAGTGTTTTGAGCAAGTCGATTTCTTTTTCGTGAACTAACCCTTCAAAGTTAGTTGCGGTTGGATAATTAGCATTTTTCAAAATAGAACAAATGCGGGCATGAGCATATTGGGCATAATACACCGGATTTTCATTGGTTTTGGAAACTGCTAAGTCCAAATCAAAATCCAAATGACTGTCCAAAGCGCGCGCACTAAAGAAGTACCGAGCTGCATCACTACCAACAAGATCCATCAAATCATTGATGGTTGTCGCATTTCCAAGGCGTTTAGACATCTTTACTTCTTTGCCATTGCTGACAAGACGTACCATTTGAATAATGTCGACATTTAGTTTATCGGGATTATGCCCTAGAGCTTCCATAGACGCTTTTAATCTTGGAATATACCCATGGTGATCGGCTCCAAAGAAATCGACTAACACATCAAAGTTGCGCTCGTATTTGTTGTTATGATACGCAATATCCGGGACTAGATAGGTTAAAGATCCATCTTGTTTACGNAANACGCGATCTTTNTCATCGCCAAATTTTGTAGTNNCAAACCANAAAGCTCCATCTTTTTCATAGGTATAGCCATTTTCCTCTAAGCGTTGCAATACAGCATCCACTTGACCNCTATCNCGNANAGCTTGTTCNGAAGACCAAACATCAAAATGAACGCGAAANTTGTCTAAATCGTCTTGAATTTTGGCNANCTCAAAGGCAATTCCTTCTTTACGGAAGAAATNCATCGCTTCTGGNGTGAATTCAAGATATTGATTTGGATACTGTTNAGCGAGTTGTTCACCNTTTTGTTTAATNTCTTCNCCTAAGTAGCCATCTTGGCCAATTTCAGCTTCTAATCCATGNGCTTGAACATAGCGAGCCCACAGAGATTGNGCNAAATTGGCAATTTGGTTTCCNGCATCNTTTACATAATATTCACGNGTTACATCGTATCCNGCTTTCTTTAAAATACGAGCTGCCGAGTCACCCCAAGCCGCACCACGAGCATGGCCNAAATGCAAACTTCCTGTTGGATTGGCNGAAACATATTCCAAATTCACTTTGNTGTTTTTAGGCGNACNNTTTCCGTAATTTTCTTTTTGGTNTAGGATTGCTTCAATAATTTGAGCATACTGATCCTTTTTCATGANGAAATTCATAAAACCAGGACCCGCNACTTNGNCTTGTTCTACTAAAGGACAATTCAAGTGAGCGATCAAGTCATTCGCAATTTCAAATGGTTTTTTATGCAAAGTTTTGGCAAGTTTCATGGCTAAATTGCTNGAATAATCACCTTGCTCTTTGCGTTTTGGGATTTCAATAGACACNTTTTGNGGTTCTAATGTCAAGCCGTAGGCGTCTTGAGCAGCTTNGACAAGGGCAGTTTGTAGTGTTTGGTCAATGGCTCCCATTGGATTCACCCTTTCTTCTTTGGCATCTTGCGACAATTGTATACAAGAAAACNGCGCTCGTCTTACAAGTTNATTNNCGCAATNCGTAAAGNAAAGCNAAATGATTGCATCAAATNCTCTTGTCCAATGACATAGCGCACACAAATTTCNAATACATCATCCAGAGTATTTTTTTCAATGGAGGTCGCTTCAAGGGGTAGACGCAATTCTCCATANGGTGANAAGATTCGNACGATTCCNCTTCCCTTTTCATAAANCGTTACAANAACATCCGCTTCGCCATGGTTTTCAATGACGACCCCTTTTTTCAAAATTTTCCATGTTGTTTCGATCTCATCATTTTTCATNGTCACGATNAANGAATCCGCNGACAAAAACTCNACTTCAGCTTCNCCNTCAAATTCTATTTTTTGGTTGACAAGATCNTATAAACATACTTGTTTTTGCATAGCGAAAAAAGTTTAACACATACCTCTTTGAATTCAATGAAAAGATGAAAACGAGATCTTTCTCTTTNGATTCGTNTTCTTNCNGCTTTCTTTCTTGTNAAAATTTCTANAAAAAAAGGATGGNTAAGTGATAAAAANCNTTTATCTACTCCACATCCTTCTCTTTGAGNNTCAAAAATTGAATTTGTCTCAAAAACGATTTTTCGACCAAAAGAGATTCCCATTTCTTTAATCCCTTTAGAGATAGCTAAAAAAGAGAAAAGGTCTATTCTTCTCCTTTTTTCTTTTCTTCTTGTTTTGAGGAATTATCCTGTAAAGAATCGTTTTTTTCTATGACCTTTTTTTCTTGGCGTAGTACTTCAAACATTAAGGCTGCTTTTTCTTTATTGGCTTGTTTGGGGGTGTCTTTCACTTCTACTTCTAAAATTCGATTGCCGAATTCTAAGACTAAAATATCGCCCACCTCGACTTCACTTGAAGGCTTGGCAATACGTCCATTGATTTGGACGCGTTCTTGCAAAGCGAGTTCTTTAGCTGCCTCACGTCGTTTTAAAATTCGAGCGGTTTTTAAATATTTATCCAATCGCATAGTTCTTTTTTAACTTCCTTTTTTGAAATAAGCAGGATCATCCAAAAGACCTTCAAACTTCTTTAATAGAGCTAAATAGTTTTTCTTTTTTTCAAAGGATACTTGAACGAGACCATTGACATTTTTAAATTGTGATTTGGTTCCACTTAAAAGAGAAGAAGATCCCTCAAAAAACTTTCGGCCATCCACCCGTTTTGCCCAATTGTCACTTAAGGTAATACGAATGATGCCATCGTTTTCTTCAATAGTTTGAATATCCGAACGAGAAGCGAATAAATCCAACCATTTAGCATCGAAAAGCGCTTGCACTTCCTTAGGAATTTGACCAAATAAGTCGGTCGTCTCCTTTTCGTATTCCAAAAGTGCTTTTTCAGAGGTGATCGTACGAATATGTTGATATAAGTCCAATTTATCTCCATCGTTTGATGTAAATTGTTTCGGGATATAGCCTTCCATCTTAATGCGGGCCGTTTTTAAAGAAGTGAGCTTTTCCTCTGGTTCTTCTTGAGGAATTTGAAGAACGCTTGCTTGTTTTTTAGCAATAGCTTGGGACAACATGTCTAGATACATATCTAAGCCCACCGAATCAATAAATCCAGCTTGTTTTGGCCCTAACATATCTCCAGCTCCGCGAATGGTCAAATCACGCATCGCAATTTTGTATCCTGAACCAAGCTGAGTAAACTCTTTAATGGATTTTAAACGCTTGGAAGAGGCCTCGGAAAGCTGCTTTTGTGCAGGCACCATTAAATAACAATAGGCCAATTTCTCTCGTCGTCCCACTCTTCCGCGGATTTGATAGAGCTGGGCTAAGCCAAATCGGTCTGCATTTTCAATGATGATGGTGTTGGCATTGGCAATATCAAGACCCGTTTCAATAATTGTGGTGCATACCAAAATTTGATACTTCCCTTGTGCAAAATCCAACATCACATCCTCAATTTCGGTTCGTGACATACGTCCATGCGCCACTCCAATAGAGACATCGGGAAACTTCCGTTGCAAGTCTGCAGCTGTGATGAAAATATCTTCAATGCGATTATGGAGGAAAAAGACTTGACCCGAGCGTGAGAGTTCTCGCTGAATGATCTCTTCTATGACGGGGCCTTTTTCTTCCATCAAGTAGGTTTGAATAGGATGTCGATGGGCTGGTGGGGTATTGAGTTGCGAAATTGTACGAACCCCAATGAGAGACATTTGTAAAGTTCGAGGAATTGGAGTAGCCGAAAGAGCCAGAACATCGATCGAATTTTTCATTTCTTTGATTTTTTCTTTATGGCCTACTCCAAAGCGTTGTTCCTCGTCAATGATCAAAAAGCCTAGATCTTTGAATTCAAGTGATTTAGAAAATAAACGATGGGTTCCAACCACAATTTCAATTGATCCATCTTTTAACCCTTGTTGAATTCTTTTCATTTCTTTAGCGGGAGTAAAGCGGTTCACTAAAGCAACTTTAGTTCCAATGGATTCAAAGCGTTTTTGTAGGGTTTGATAGTGTTGCATGGACAAGATAGTGGTAGGACAAAGAAAAGCGACTTGTTTGCCTGCACAAACAGCTTTAAAAGCACAACGCATGGCCACTTCTGTTTTTCCATAACCAACATCTCCAATGAGCAAATGGTCCATTGGCTTGGGTTTTTCCATTTCCGCTTTAATCTCCGCAGTCGCTTGTAACTGATCAGGAGTAGATTCAAATTCAAAGGCTTCATCAAATTCACGCTCTAGGATATCGTCTTTAGGAAAAGCAAAGCCGATGTTTTCACTGCGCGCTGCATACAAATCTACTAAGCGACTAGCGATCTCTTCGACTTTTTTGCTCACCTTATTTTTCGTCTTTTCCCATTCTCCTGAACCCAATTTGGAAAGCTTTGTTCCAACGCCTTCTTTAGAGACGTATTTACGAATGAGCTGGAATTGGGAAATGGGAACATACAAATCATCTCCACCACGATAGACCATATGCAAATAGTCTTTTTTGACCCCTTGCGTTTCGCGCGTTTCCACCCCAAGATATTGTCCAATTCCATGCTCGGCGTGAACAATGTAATCTCCTGGTTCCAATTCAAGGATGTCATGCAAAGCTGTGGATTGGGAAAATGTTTTTTGATAAGGAACTTTTCGATTTAAGTGGCGGAAAATTTCTCGTCGGGTATACACCGTTGCAGTGGGAGTAGAAAAACCTTGATAAAAAATAGGAGGAAGCCACTTAAATTTACTAGTATCCAATTTTTCACTGAGTAAATTGATATCCTCTTTTTCTAAAGAGAAATAGACATTATCCTTTTTCGCTTCTTTGGGAACCCACTCTAAATAATTGACATGAGGAGCATCCAAGGTTTGAATTCCAGATTCAATGGGATGATCAAAAGGCAATAATTCATAAATTTTTTGGGGAGGCACCCGTTTTTCAAGTTGATACAAAGGATGAAAGGCGTTAAAGATCTTCAGACTTTGAAAGTCTTGGACTTCTTCTTGGATATAGGTTACATTTTCCACTTCATTTTTGTGGGCTCTTTCCTCTNCTCCTTCTACGGTGGAATAGACGACGCGAGCTTCAGGAACATAATCCAAAATGGAATCCGCTTGGACTAGACCATAATAGCGATAGAGTTTGGATTGGGGATCATAGCTTTGAAGTGCATCTAAATCTTTTTCAATGGCTTCTTGCAACATTTCTTTTCCTGAATCATCTACTTGTTCAAGTTGGGCTTTGAGTAAAGTAGGGATTTTTTGAGATAACTCTTTAAGTTGTTCATCGGTAAATAAAATGTCGCTAGCTGGAACCAAGGTCGCTTCTTTTACTGTACGCACTGTTCGTTGGGTTTGTGAGTTAAAAAACCGAATGGAATCGATTTCCTGATCAAAAAACTCAATGCGAATGGGGTCAGGATAGTTTAAGGAATATACATCCAAGATTCCACCTCGAGCGGCATAAGTACAAGGCATTTCGACATAATTCATTTTTGTATATCCAATTTTATTGAGCTTGGCAATCAGCTTTTCCTTAGAAATTTCCATCCCCACTTGAATCTCTAAGCAGTTTTCATCAAAATACTTTACACTCGGTAAAAAACGACTAAAAGCGGCGACATTGGTAATAATAATTTTTGGATAATCTTGGCGCATTTTTACCATAGCTGACACTTGGCGGTTTTTGTCTTCTGGACTGGAGGCTAGAGCTTGAAGCCGTAGACTTTCATCCATAGCGAATAAAACCACTTCTGTTTCCAACATGGCTAAACGAGAATACAGCTGTTGGGCTTCATACTTATTTTTCTTAACGATAATACGAGTTTGTTGATCTTGTTGAAATGCGGCTGCCAATAACAAAGCTTCTTCCATAGTGGATAAGTAGCCAAGCTGACCGTCGGGTTTCATGAGTTCTAAAGTTAAAGGATTCTCTTGAAGAGATTCCATAATAGGATTGGCATTCAATCTAAAGCCACCTTTCCAAATAAAGCACTTAGGCTTAGGTAAAAAGAGGTCCAAGGTCTTTTAAAAGACGATCTAAGAACCTATATAATTCGTCTTATAAAAATGAAAAAGACGAAACAGACATAAAAAAAGAAATATTTTGACTTCAAAACGACGTTTCTTTTTGTATAGATTTAGCTCTTTCCATATCTCTATACTCTAAACAAGAAATTGCCTTTCTAAGTCAAGAAAAATACCGTCGTCAATCTTTGACAACGGAATTTTTAAAGATAGTCAACCTTATCCTTATTTAAGTCTATGACTGTATTCCTAGTTTGACACAAAATACAACAAGAGAAACGATAAGCCTTTATGGGCTAATGATCTTGTTTTTCTTGATAAGAAGAGACACGAACTGCTTGAGTATCGGCTAAATCTTGAGCCGAAAAAGAAACGGGACTGGATTGAATTAAACTTGAAGAATCCAAATGGAAAGCCTGATTGTGCTCCTCATTCAAGATGACTTTCTTTTTAGAGTCACATCCTTGAGAAGCATTAATCTTAGTAGTATAGGTTTGATTTTTCTGCTTCGTTTGATAGGTTTCAATCTCAGGATTTTCCAGTTTTTTCTTAGGCGCTTTTTTTGGTTTTTGATTGTAGCGATTCATGGTTTGTTCAAAAGAGTGATTTAAGGAGAAAATGGCCGCTTGGGCAGCTTGATCTACGGCTTGATCTAAATCTTCTAGTTCCTCAGGCTTAAAGCGAGTTAAAACATAATCCACAATTTTGATGCGTGGATCACGGCCAATGCCTACTCGAATTCGATCAAAATCTTCCCCCATCACCGCTTGGATAACGCTTTTCATTCCATTATGCCCTCCAGCGGATCCTTTCGCCTTCAACCGAATAGATCCTACTGGTGTATCCAAATCGTCATAAATAATTAAGATATCTTCTCTTGGAATTTTATAAAAATCCATACAAGCGCGAACAGAAAAACCAGATAAGTTCATATAGGTTTCGGGTTTCAATAAAATAACCTCTTCCCCATTAATCCTTGTTTTGACATGCTTGCCTTCAAATTTACTCTTAGAAATAGTGACTCCATTCATTTCAGCAATCCGATCCAATACCATAAAACCAGCATTGTGTCTTGTCTTTTCATATTTCACTCCAGGATTGCCTAACCCAACAATTAATTTCATATTATTTCATCGCTTCTCCAAATGAAAAAGCTTTTTCTCCTTTCTATATCCTCTCTCTTTTAAACACATAGCCAAAGTTGAGAGAATGATGAATGCCCAAATCTTTATTTTTTTGTCCAAAGTACCTTTGCTTCATTTATTCCATATCAAGCGAGACGGCCATCAAAAAGCGCCTCTATAGATTAAAGCGGTACATATAGAAAAAAGGGCTTACGCCCTTTTCGTTTTCATAATAATGGGTTAGAAGACTAGGCTTTTTGCCATAAGTCTTCCTCTCTGGACACGCTATTCGGTTCCTTTTTTATCTGGAGTATACAAGATGTGGAGTTGACGTTTAGCCCCTTCTCCCTCGGAATGGGTTGAAATGCCATCCATTGATGCAAGTGCATTATGAATGACACGACGTTCATCGGCTGGCATGGGATCCAATACCGCATTTACTTTCGTCCGACGCACATCGCGAGCTACCCGAATAGCCATACGGATAATTTTTTCATAGCGCTCTTCTTTGTAGCCATTGACATCGATCATTAAGCGAACATGTTTTTTGAAAATACTCGAAGCCGCTGAACGCACCAAACGATTGAAGTCTTGGAGGGTCTTTCCTTGACGACCAATCAAAACTGCATTGGCATTGGTATTTACTTTGATACGATAAAAGTCATCTCCATTGACCTCATGCAAGCTCACTTCGCAAGTTCCATCCATTTGAGCGTTGTCAAAGAAAGTTTGAATGTAATCCTGAATGAACAAAGCAATATCTCCAGGGCCCCAAGCTTCAATGGTTACGGAGCGACCAATACCAAAAAAGCCAGATTTTTCTTCTACAACCGTGTAGACTAGACGTTCAACAGGCACTTGTTTCGCTGCTTTCGCCGCATTAAGCGCCTCATCGAGCGTTTTTCCCGTAAAACGATCAAACTTCATATTTTCTTTTTCCGTTTCTATCGAGCCTTTAAAAAAAGGGAGGGACTGCGCCTTCCCTTTTCGCTTTATTTTTTACCTTTACGGTTTTTTAAAATTCCCGTGGAGCGTTTTGCAGCTTCTTCTGCCTCACGCTTCTTCATTTCCTTTTCTGAAACAAAGTGTGAAAGTACGGTTGTACCCGCACGAATAATGGAAGAAACTAACCAATAAAATGACATGGCAATCGGCCAGCTAATATACATAAAGGCAATCAAGCCAGTCGTCATGTACATGGTCATATTCATGGTACTTGCCATGGGATTATTTTCTTCCGCTTTGCGATCGGCATAATTTTTGGGCTTATCTTTTCCGGATAGTTTCGAGAGCCATTTTGGCAATTGCATTTGAAGCAAAGACATGACAATCATCAAAACATAAACGGTAATCGGACCCCATTGAAGATTTTGGAAACCTTGAAGAGGGGTTTCCGAAAGAGGCATTCCCATAAATGAACCATATACGGTCGTTACCGCCCGCATGGTGGCATAGAACATTCCCATCATAACGGGGA
>JAAVAY010000010.1 GCA_014803815.1 Allobaculum sp.
CGTGACCTTAAAAAAACTTGATTTAAAGAAACTTCTTGATTTTTTCCCTTTCCCATGAAGGAAGATCTAACTTGATTTGTGGAAGATAATTATCTTTATAGCGGAGAAAGAAGTAGTCCCCTAAACTCACGAATCTGGAAACAGGTTCGTTTTTTATTTTTTCGAAAGAGGTATTTAGAAATCGCTTCCTCTTTTTATTCTAAAAAAGAGAATGAGAGGACTCATCCTCCAATTTTGGTGAATCTCTTCTTATCTTGACTCTCTTTATATAGAGAAGAGCTTTTTCTTTTGGACCACACAAAAAGGGTGTATAGCAGCTTCGCTGTTATACACCCAAATTTTTTAATCAAGTCCGATTTCTAAGATGGTGTTATTTAAATCGAGAACTCGCATGTATTGAATCTTATCGGTAATGCGTTTTACGACTTCAATGCCATGAATATTAAAGTCTTCGGCATCTTGTGGATAGTCGGTNGGATCAAAAGGAATNCCATTATCCCGAATGCGAAACAANAACGCTGATTTGGTCAAACAAAGATTGATATCGAGGGTATCCGTNCCATGTCCTCCATAGCGGATGATGTTGACNAACATCTCCTCAGCNGCTACGGCNAATAAATTGGCCTTNCGCGCCTCTACCCCTTTCTCTTTACAAAATTCCAAAATCAGATGNGGTACCTTNTCGGCTTCTTNTANATTTCCNTCNATGGAAAGATCCAAGACATTTTCATCTTCTTGNGCGGGAAGCAATAANACTCCTTCTTTAGGNTACTTGATTTTNCGCACAATCCAGACGATCAAAGCGGTNAGNGCCTCTGCGACCACAAACGANAGCATCAAAGCATTCAAACGATCCAAGCCTAAGGCTTTCGCTCCAAAGACAAATAAAGCGGCGATCGGTAAAATGACCAGACAGTTTTGTAAAGACGTGACCAAACCAGAGAGCTTGGTTTGTTCGATNTTTTGATAATACGTGGTAAGAAAATTATTCCACAAATAAAACGGCAAACAAAAGACAAAAAGCCGCAGGCCGGTAATGGAAATNCCCAAAAGCACTCCACTGCGCACNCCAAAGAGCATCACTACATATNGNGTNNCNANCAAAAGCANCACCATCGCGACCCCTAAGGTCAAATAGCTGTAGAGAAGCACGCGCTTAACCAAGCTTTTGAGACCAAAGTAGTCTTTTTCGCCATAGATCACTCCCCCAATAGAGGAAATCGTGCCCATCATTCCTCCAATACAAAGCTCGACTAAAAGCACCACATTGGCACAAATGGTGTAAACCACCATGGCATCGGTTCCGATTTGGCGAACGATTAGGGTGTTGAGACCAAAATCTTTGATGGTGATAAAGATCATGTAGAGCAGCGTTGGCAAGCCAGTGCTTAAAGCCAAGAGAAAGGCAGACTTAGTGTGTTGAAAGGGATTGACCAAATGCAACATTCGCTTGGGGGAGCGAAAATAAAAGATCAACACGAGCATCGCTAGACCATAGCCTAAAACCGTGGATAAAGCGGCTCCTGCGGTGCCTAGGGGTGTGTACTTTAAAAGCAGATAGTCGAGCACCAAATTCACGACGTTGGAGACAATCACATAGGCCGAAGCGAGATTGGGATTGTTGTCCACAGAGACATAGTTAATGAACTGCAAGGCGAGGTTGATGATCGGAGCGCCAAGCAAGGTGACAAACACGAAGCGAGAGACATCGGCCGTTAAATCACTTCCACCAGTGAGAATTTTAGCTAAAGTCAGGGAAGTTATCGACAACAGCGCAAAGCCTATCCCACAAAGAAAGCTCACCGCTAAAGTAGAAGAAAAGACACGGTTGGCTTTTTCGCGTTCCCGCTTACCCAAAAGAATCCCGACCGCTACGCTTCCGCCTACACCAAGAACATAGCCTGGAATCTCCATGATGTTATCGATGGTCATCCCGAGTTTTACCGCCGACATCGCCTCAGGGCCCAAGAGATTTCCGACCAACATGGTGTCCACGATGTTTCCCAGTTGCAAAGAGGCGGTCATCAAAATACTGGGTAATAAATATTGAAGCAGTTTGGTTTGAATGAGCTTATCGTTGCGCTGCATGGCTACTCCTCAAAGAAGCCTAGAGTATCCAATGCTCGAATGGCATTTTCTAAGTAGGCATCATCGGTAATAGGCCACTTATAGTGCAAACGATAGAGCGCTTCAACCGTAAAGCGATTGTCCGCCATAATCTCATAGCGTGGATGCTCGTCGCTAGAGGCATAGGCGATCAACCCCAACACCTCTTCGCTTTGATCGGGTTGTTGAGCTGCCTCTTTGAGCGTTTGCTCAAAGCGGGCATCCTCCACGATTTCAATGTCAAAGCCGTATTCCTTCATGGCGTAGATGACATCAGCCATAAAGATTTGGTGGCTGTTGTAGCCATGGAAGACAGTAAAATCGTTGTCGGATTGAGCTAAGGTGAGAATGGCCGCCGCGGTGGAATCGATGGGCGAAAATTCGGCTAAAGCGTGCATGGCGCTAAGGGGAAATTGTCCTAGGGCACGATAGCCATTTAAAGAACGCATGAAACCATTGGTGACAAAGTTGATCTGGAATTCTCCATCCTCTTTCCGGCTCATTAAGTTGCCTACGCGAATAATTTTGCCATCGAGTTTTCCTTGGGCACACGCTTCTAAAATCAATCGTTCGGCTAAAAACTTAGTACGCAAATAGTCGTTATCGAGAATCTGACCAAAATACAACTCATCCTCGCGCATCCGCTTGCTTGCAGGCACAGTTAAATCGTTTCCTTCGCCCGCTACTGAAGTGGTGGAAATTTGAATGAGGCGCTTGCCGGTTTTTTCAGCGAGGTCGATGAGGTTTTTCACTCCCTCTACGTTGACTTTATCGAGCAAGTCGTCGCTGACAAAGTGCTTGACGCAAGCGGCACAGTTGATGATGGTTTGAAAGTCATAGTCGGCTAAGGCCATCACTTCATCATAGTCGGTGATGTCGCCATCGATGCAGACGATGCGATTGGCAAACTCGGCTTCAAAGGGCTGGCCAAAGTAGTACATCAACATGTTTTTAAGACGCTTTTCGCAAGAGGTATATGAACCCTTGCGCACTAAGCAATACGCCTTACCTGGATAATTCACCAAAAATTCGCGTAACACATGGATGCCTAAAAAGCCCGTGGCTCCTGTCAATAAGATATTTCCTAGGTTGCCTGGCTTCACACTATCCACATTCATCAGGTTATTTTTAGCCAAAAGGCGGGCGATGTTGGCGTAATCGTACGTTTTTAAATTCCAAACATCCGCTTCTTCTTGGCCATGATCTTGGACAAATTGCGCCAGTTTTTGCGGCGTAGGATTGGCAAAGACGTCTTTATAGACTAGAGAATAGCCTTGGCTTAAAGCATGGGTAGCGATTTTAGTCGCACTCAGCGAGGTTCCACCAATTTCAAAGAAGTTGTCAGTGGCCCCTACTTGATCCAAATGCAAGATCTCTTGAAAGAGCGTGGCAAATTCCGCTTCTAAAGGCGTAGAGGGTTCGACGTATTCGCGTTTGGAAGCAGTCATTTGAATAGAAGGAAGGCGCTTCTTGTCAATTTTTCCATTCACGGTTAGCGGCATTTCTTCTAGTTGCATTAAAGCACTAGGAACCATATACAAAGCCAGTTTGGATTTCAGATACTCGCTTAAAGCGTCCAAATCCACTTTAGAGCTAGCTGTAAAGTAGCCCGCTAAATAGTCTTCCATGCCGTTGTTGCAAACGATCACTTTACTCATCTTCACCGAAGGATAGCTATTGAGTACCGTTTCAATCTCGTCTAACTCCACACGCAAACCGCGCAATTTGACCTGATTGTCTAGGCGACCTAAGAAATCGATTTCTCCCTTTGGGGTCCAACGGGCCAAATCGCCACTGTGGTAGGCTTTTAGCCCTTGAAATTCAAAGAAAGCTTCTTTGGTCTTTTCGGGTAAGTTTCGATATCCACGTCCTACTCCCGCGCCACAGATGATCAGCTCCCCACTGATACCTACAGGCAAAATGTGATTGTTCTTGTCAACGATATACGTCTTGACGTTAGCCGCCGGTCCACCAATGGTGATGTGATCAGGACTTGTAACTAAAGTAGACGTGCAGCTGACGGTGCACTCGGTTGGCCCATAGCCATTGATGATGCGGGCGTCGGGATTGACTTGACGAATCTTGTCATAGAGCGAAGCGGGGAAAGCTTCGGCGCCTAAGTCAAAGACTTTCACTTGTGAGAGCGCTTTTTGGGCCTGGGAAATTTCAATGATGTTGGCCAAATAGGAAGGTGTGATGGCAAGAGATTCCACATGATCTCTTTCGATGCGCTCAGCGAGATCCAAGGGGTTATAAATCTCATCTTGACTTGCCATAGAGATCGTCTTGCCATTACAAATCGGGACAAAGTGTTCCAAAATGGATACGTCAAAGGAAATGGCTGCTAAAGCGAGCACGGTATCGATGCCTTCGATGAAGTCCTTGGATTCGTGGTTGCGGGGATTGATGTTGACATAGTTGCATAAGTTATGATGTTCAATCATTACCCCTTTGGGATTGCCAGTCGAGCCTGAAGTATAGATGCAATAGGCCAACGAGTCGACGGGGACTTCTAGATCGAGGTTGTCTTCGTCTTGGTTTTGTAAAAGCTCTTCGACGGTGATGACGCGATAGGGCTTATNCTTACAAAGCTCTGCGCGCTCNTCTTTNATCGCTTGCGNGGTGATNAGAACTTCACAATTGGCATCTTTCAAGCAGTAATCAATGCGCTCATCGGGATACTCAGGTGTCATGGGCAAGAAGGCCCCTCCTGCTTTTAAGATACCGTGTTCGACCATGTACACTTCTTTGGTGCGATCTAAAATCAACCCGACGATAGTATCCGGTTTTAACCCTTCTGGTTGATCATATACAGCTAAAAGGGAATGGGCGATGCGATTGGCTAAGCGGTTGAGTTCATCATAGGTGAGCGCCTTATCGGCGATCACCGCCACTTTATCGGGAGTACGCTTCACTTGCGCTTCAAAAAGACGATTCACGCTGACCATTTCCACAGGATAATCGGTATCATTAAAGGCTTCAATTTGTTGAGCTTGGACTGGGGAAGTGATGTTGATCTCTTTTAAAGTCGGAGCCGTTAAAAAGCTATTAGCGGTTTGGGTGAAGATATCAAAGAAGCGCTTGATAAAGTCTTGGCTGTACAGATCGCTTCGATATTCCATTTCCAAGCGATATTTTTCGTCTTCCACAAATACGTCCATCGACAATTTGGCCTTCGCCTTGTCGGAAACGCCCTCCCGAAAGACGGTCGTTTGATCGCCTAAGTTAAATTCGACAAAATCGTCTCCTTGGTAGACAAAGAGCACATCCGCATCGAGATTGTAAGCGCGGTTGATCTCAGCAAAGGAATAGAGATCATGACTCATCGAGGCCAACAATTGTTGTTGTAGAGCTTTTAAGTAATCCGAAGTGGTGGCGTTTTCTTCCATGGTGCAAAGAACGGGAAGCGTTTTAACGAGCATGCCCATCAAATTAGCGGTGCGCCCATCGTGGCGGCCGTTGTAAACCGTGGTAAATACCGCTTCTTCTTCATGGGCATATTGTCCAAGCACATAGCCCATGACCCCAAGAAAGAAGATATTGGGGGTGATGTGGTGGGCTTTACAAAAAGCTTCCACTTGCTCATAAGACAAGGTATCGCTGTATTCTCAAAAAGCCACACGTTTCCTCTTCTCCCTTTCCATCGCCTTCAGGAAGGCTGATGTGAGTGCCGGCAAAAGTGGCATCATAGTAGGCTTTGGCCGTTTCATATTCCAAAGAGGCCAAAGCCTTTTCTTCATGCAGGGCCAAATCGAATTGAGTATAGTTTTCGCCTAGAGGGTCTTGACCTTGCAAGATGCGATCGAGTTCTTGGGCAAATATGGCTATTGAGGTACCATCGCTGATGATGTGATGGAAATCCACGACGAGATACACATGTTTGTCGGTTTGAAAAAGCGCTAAGCGATAAAGGGGTCCTTCTTCAAAATCAAAGGGTTTGGCAAAGGTGGTAAAAAAGGCTTCAAAGTCCTCTTCACTGCCTTCATAGCGCTCTATGACAACAGCGCGATCGTCTTGGGGATACATGCAAATAGTGCCCGTTTCATCCGCCCGAATGGTGCATTTCAAAGCGGGATGAGCCTCTAGAACTTTTTTGATGCTTTGAGCCAAGGTTTCCACATCGGTATGGGGATCAAGGGCAAAATAACCAGGCAGATTGTAGAAAACAGCCTTTGGATCCTTTAAACACTCCACATAAATGCCCAGTTGCGTTTGGCTTAAAGGATAGCGGTCGCGTACTTCGCGTTCCTCTTCTTGTTGGTCTAACAAAAACGCTTCTAAAGCGCGTATTGTTTTGTGATCATTTAAGTCTTTGATGCCAATGGGAGCATTCAATTGTTGGGCTAGAAGCACCACAAATTTCATCGAGGCAATGGAGGTCAAACCGGCAGTGTAAAAATCCGTATCCAAGCCAAAATCTTGATGACCGAGAACTTCACTCAAGCAGGTATATAGAGCTTCTTGTAAAGGCGTTTCGGGCTTGGCGATATCTAGACTTTGGCGCTGGGGTTTAGGCAAAGCCCGACGATTTACTTTTTGGTTTTGGTTAAGCGGAATTTGATCGATTTGCATCGTCACAGCGGGCACCATATAGGGTGGTTTTTGAGCCGCAATGAAGGCATTTAAAGCCTCAATATCAACTGGGTTATCGCTGACGACATACGCTGCGATGTATTTTCCGCCCCCTGCTTCTTCAAAAGCAGCGACAGTCACATCTTGAATGCCGGGGAATTGCCGAATAACTTGTTCAACTTCGGAAAGCTCAATACGAAAGCCACGAATTTTAACTTGCGAGTCGCGTCGTCCAATAAATTCAATGTTGCCATCGGGTAAAAAACGCACAATGTCGCCAGAGCGATAGAGGCGATTGTATTTTTCGTCACTCGTAAAGGGATTGGGTAAGAAAACCGTTTCAGTTTGTTCTGGACGATTTAAATACCCCCGCGAGACTTGTGGCCCAGCAATCCAAAGCTCACCAGGTACCCCTGTTGGCACGCGTTGTCCGTTTTTGTCCACGACATACACATGAAGGTTGTTCAAAGGACGTCCAATGGGTACGTTGCGATACAAGCGATCGACTAAAAAAAGCGTAGTGAAGACTGTGCATTCCGTGGGGCCATAGGCGTTGTACAACGTGTAGCTTGGAGGGGTAATGGGAACTAAGGTCTCGCCGCCGACTGTCAAATGGTGAGGATAAGGACTATCGGCTAATATATCGGCATATTGGCGACCGATTTGGGTGGTCATAAAGCTGTGGGTGATTTGATGATCAATAAAATATTGATTTAATGCCAATAAATCCAAGCGGATGTCTTCAGGAATGATGTGTACTTGCGCTCCAGAGATCAAAGCGGGATACAAATCCATCATGTTGGCATCAAAGCCAAAGGAGGCATAGGCTGCAATACGACTTTCAGGGGTAAGAGCATAGTGATTTTGATACCACGTACTAAAAGCCACTAAATTTCCATGCTCCAACATGACTCCTTTTGGAACGCCAGTAGAGCCTGAAGTGTAGAGAAGAACAAACAAATCCTCTTTTTTCGGACGCGGCAACGGTGTAGCACAAGGCGGCAAAGTCTCTATTTCTTCCAAAGTCAAAACGGGTCCTTGATAATCGGGCACCAAAGAGAGCAACTCTTGATCCGCGATTAAAAGCTTGACATTCGCATCCTCCATCATGAACGCTAGGCGTTCAGGGNGATAACTTGGATCCAAAGGCTGATAGGCTGCTCCGGCTTTCAAAACACCTAAAGTCGCCACCGGAAATTCGATGCAGCGGGGCAGTAAAATAGACACTACATCTTCCTTGCCAAGTCCTAGATCGTGAATGGCTTGAGCAAGACGTTCACTGCGCTCATCTAATTCAGCATATGACATCGTTTGATCTTGATAAACAAGCGCTACACGTTCGCCATGCTTTGAAGCCATTTGATCGAAGCGTTCGACAATCGTCAATTCATCATAAGCAGCCTCTTCGGGTTGGTATGAATCGAGCTCTTCCAAAAGGTTTTCACTTAGAGCAGTCATGGAGGAAATGCTTAGTTTTTTAAGGGCAATTTGAACCAACAGGGTCTCATACGATTCCATCAAGCGCTCTAAGGTCTCTTGATGATAAAGAGCTTGATTGTATTTGACCTGTAAAATCAATTTCCCCGCTTCAAAGCGAAGAAAAAAGCCAAGCTTAATGTCTAAGTCTTGCCACTCTTTAAGCGAAAAGGCTTCAAAGTCGGCTTGTTTTTCGAAGATAAAAGGTAGCGAACGCAAGTCAAATTCTTGACAAAGCGTTTGAAAATCGACGTCTTGATGCAAAAGACTTTCCTCAGCCTGTACCAGCAAAGCTTCAAGATAGTCTTGAAAGATAGGCGTTTTTTCACTGCTTAAAAAAAGAGGAGTGAGCTGCCCTTGAATTTGCATGGCCACAAGGGAAGCCGTGTTGTTGGTGTATTTTTCTAAAAGGATCAGTAAAGCGGCTTTGGCCACATTTAAAATCGAGAGGTGTTGTTGAACACAAAAGCGTTCTAAGGCTTCCACGATAGGGGTAGGAATTTCATAGGTGCATTGACCTTCTTCAAAGCCTTGGGCTTCAAAGTCAGGCAATAAAGAGGAATCCACCTCACTGTCGAGTATGACCTCCCGATAATACGAAAAATCATTTTCAATAGTATTATTCATTCGCTTTCCTCCTTAGGCCNCTTGAATATCAAGCTTCTTATCAAAACCCGTTAGATGAAATACATCCATCACTTCAGGACTCACATGAATGACACAAAACGATCCGTGCAGACTTTTCATTTTTTTATAGGCTGCTACCACTTCGCGTAAACCGGAAGAGGAAATGTATTCCAAATTTTCAAAATCCAATACGAGGCGATCAATATCATCAAGCGCTTTGACTTCTTGGGCCAATTCGGGGGCAGCTTGGGTATCCAACCAGCCTTCTAAATGCAATGTAGCCTTATGGTCTTCAATGGTTTTGGTTATCTTCATGATCTTTCTCCTTTAAATATTTGTAGAGGGTGAGTTGATTTTGCCCATCTTGGTATTCGTAGTGGACTTCATCCACACTTCCAAAGGCGATCCAGGTTCCTAATCCCCCAATTTGGGTATCTAAATCGTAGTCGTCGACATTCACCTCATTTTTAGTGGGATCAAAGGGTTTGCCTTCATCGCACAAGCGCAATTCAATTCCTTGCTTGGATACGTCTAAAAAGAGATCCACAAACCCTTCTTGGTCTTCATACGCATAGGAACAAATGTTGACAAAGATTTCCTCGACCACCAAACACAGCTTTTTGCGCAGGGGCAAGGGAATGATGGGATGGTCTAAAAGGAAATGTTGGACTTCTTTTAAGTTTTCTAGCTTTGCCTTGATGCGCATGTGATTAAGGCCTGAAAAGCAACAGGCCAACATGGTGATGTCATCGCTTTGGGGCGCATCGTGGGCAAAAGCTTCAACCGCTTGTAAAACGGTTTGAACACACTTTTCTTGCTCTTCTCGGTTCAAAATATCCTCCAAGCGCGAGACACCAAATAGCTCTTTTTGGGCACTCATCGCTTCCGTAATTCCATCGGTGTATAAAAAAAGCGTATCCCCATCCTTCACCTTTATAGTTTTTTCTTCGTATTCTTCCTCTTCAAAAAGCCCTAAGGCAAATCCATCTCCTTCTAGAGCTTGTAAAGAATCCGAAAGCAGATAGGGCGGATTGTGGCCGCCCTTGGCATACACCAAGAGCTGGCTTTTGAGATGGTAAATGGCGATAAAGACAGTAACAAACATCTGCTCCGCATTGTTTAGACATAAAGCATCGTTGGCATACGCCAAAATTTGGGCAGGTGAATAGCCAAGACTGGCGTATTGGCGAATCACCGTCATCGCATGCGCCATGAAAAGCGCCGCACTGATGCCTTTACCCGAAACATCCGCAATCACCAAACAAAAGGTATCTTCGCTCAGCGCAAAGTAATCGTAAAAATCTCCCCCCACCTCTTTAGCCGGAATCATGATGGCCTCTAAGCCAAGGCCTTCTTGGCTAAAGTGTTCGGACGGTAAAAAGCCTTTTTGAATGTTGTGGGCAATTTGAATTTCGGCCTTTTGGCGTTCCTTTTCGGCCGTCAAGTCTTGTAGGTTGGTCACATATTGATCGATTTCTTGAGCCATGGAGTTAAACGATTGGGCCATTTGCGCCAGTTCATCTTCTCCTTTGACCTCTAAAGGCACAAAGCCAGCCTGTCGATCCTTTACAAACGATTGCATGTGTTGGTTGACCACTTGAACGGGTTTTAAAACCCGCTTTTTAAGTACGAGGGCTAATACGCCAAGGACTAAGATAAAAGAGGCACCCACGGTGATTACCATGAGTTGATAGCGTAAAAAGACACTCTGTAAGGCCTCCTCCATGGAGACATCCGCTCCCACTAAGGCGATCACCTCTTGATCTTTGTTGTAGATTTCTTGATACGCGCTTAAAACGTGTCCATATTGGTTGTCGGTTTCTTCGACTTCAAAACTTTGTTGGCCTTGCCAAGCTTGTTGTTCTTGAGGGGTTAAAACATAGGAAATTTGCGTTCCAGCCGTGCGTTCTTCTAAAGCGCGCGGATCGCCCATTTCTCCTACGATGACCATCTCAAAGGTGATGGTCTCTTGTTGGAGATTGGGCGTATAAAGATAGAGGTATTCGAGATGGTTGGCATTACACACCGTCTGCAAAAGCGTATCATACGACTGGGCGTAGGTTGTATAGCTTTGAAGTTTGTCTAGATCCACTCCTTGAAGCAAAGAGGCCGCTATTTCGACTCCACTTTGAGCATATGAAATGTAAGTTTGGCGCACGGTTCGATACACTGCGGAAAAGCCTAAGCCAAGGAGCAGAGTGTCAGTAATCAGTAAGATCGTTGCGATAGTAATCAAAATTTTTGTCGCAATCGACTTCTTCATCGCATTCCTCCTTCTTGTAGGAAAGATTGGTTCTCTTTCATTTCATGAAATATAAAGTGAGCCTTCCTTCCCAAATTAGAATTTTTCAAAAATTATTTTTGTTCACAAGCTTTTTGGCACCAAGGGCTAAAATCTGGCTTAAACGTCAATATAGAGCGATAATTCTTGGGCTTTTTTCTTGAAAAAATAGGTTTCATGAATTCAAAAACCTAAAAATAGGAATTTCCTAGCAAAAAACGAAAAAAAAAGCTCATAACAAAAGAAGAAAATTTGTTATAAGCTTCGGATCTCATTTTAAAGTGTAAGGAAAAAATTGAAAATCCTAATTACTCTGCTTCCAAGGCAGGAGCAATCTTTCTATAACCATTCCAAGCAAATAGAGGCTTTTCCTTTTCATCTGCATATACCTGCTCTACGAGGCAAATGTAGAGATAGTGGTCCCCTGTTTCTAGGAATTCTTTTAATTTTCCTTGAATGGAGACATGACTATGAAGCAGATTGAAATCATCATCAAAAGTACAGGCTTTTCCCGTTTTATAACCTGTTTCACAGGCATGACAGCCACCTAAACAAAACGCACAATTTGAGGCCCTTTTTCTTGAGCGGCTTGAATAAACGCCTTCGTCATGGCCAAACTATTGCCATTTTTACGAGGGCTTCCCGTAATGACTACAATTTTTTTCTTTTCCATAAAGCTTCCTTTATTTTAACCTCTCTTTGTGTAGGAATTTGATAGCTTTATTCTAAAAATAAGAGTGCAAGAAACAAGTACGCACTTGAAAGTGCAATACTTCCTTATAGGATAATACTTACTTTAGGAGAGTGAAAAAATGAGAGAACGATGCATTGC
>JAAVAY010000011.1 GCA_014803815.1 Allobaculum sp.
TGCAAGTTATCTTGGAATGCTCGACAAAATGAAAGAACAGCTTTTAAAAAGCTGAAAGGTGATGTGAATGAGTTTGAATCCCGCAGAGATTTCAAAACTGATCAAAGCACAGATCCAAAACGTCGACAAAGACGTCGAAATGAACGAAAGCGGCACCGTTTTGAGTGTCGGGGACGGAATTGCGACGGTCTATGGATTGAAAAACGCCATGATGTCTGAGCTTCTCTTATTTCCTCACGATGTGTATGGCATGGTGATGAACTTAGAAGAAGACCAAGTGGGCGTTGTTTTGATGAGTGATAACCCCGATATCAAAGAGGGCGATACCGTAAAACGCACAGGTCACGTCGTCGAAGTTCCCGTTGGCGATGGTTTGCTTGGACGTGTTGTCAATGCCTTGGGACAACCCATCGATGGCAAGGGCCCTATTGAGGGAACAACCCTTCGACCAGTAGAACGCGTAGCTCCTGGCGTAATGACCCGTAAAAGCGTTTCAGTGCCTTTACAAACAGGTTTAAAAATTATTGACTCCATGATCCCTATTGGTCGGGGACAACGTGAGTTGATTATTGGTGACCGTCAAACCGGAAAAACCGCCATTGCGATTGATACCATCATCAATCAAAAAGACCAAAATGTTCTTTGTATTTACGTAGCCATTGGCCAAAAGGCCAGCACTGTGGCTCAAATTGTTGAAAAACTCAAACAGTTTGGCGCGATGGATTATACCACNGTNGTGGTNTCGACTGCTTCAGAAGCAGCNCCTTTNCAATACATTGCNCCCTANGCTGGNTGTGCNATGGGNGAAGAGTGGATGGAACAGGGCAANGATGTCTTAATCGTTTACGATGACTTGTCCAAACACGCNGTNGCTTATCGNGCTATGGCCTTNTTGCTNCGCCGTCCACCTGGACGTGAAGCCTANCCTGGCGATGTCTTCTACTTGCATTCTCGCTTGTTAGAACGGGCGGCTCGACTCAATGAAAAACACGGTGGTGGCTCCTTAACCGCTTTACCAATCATTGAAACNCAAGCTGGTGACATTGCGGCTTACATTCCNACNAATGTNATTTCGATNACCGATGGTCAAATCTTCTTAAAGACNGATATGTTNAANGCGGGTCTGCGNCCTGCTGTGGATTCAGGTCTTTCCGTTTCTCGTGTTGGTTCCGCTGCGCAAGTGAAAGCCATGAAACAAGTTTCGGCGTCTTTGAAATTGGAATTAGCCCAATTTGCGGAAATGGAGGCCTTCTCCAAATTCGGATCTGACTTAGATGCAGCCACAGCTGAAGTTTTAAACCATGGGTATCGTTTAACCCAATTGTTAGTGCAGCCTCAATATTCCCCCTTGTCGATGCCAGAAGAAGTATTGGCTCTTTTTGCGGGGAAATATAAATTCTTGCGCACTATTCCAGTGGATAAGGTTCAAGATTTTGAATCCAAGATGCTCTTGCATTTTAAAACCGAACATCCTGAAATCTTAAACCAAATCGCTGATGAGAAAGTCTTGAGTCCTGAACTCATTGAAACCATCAAGCAGACGATGCAGGCTTTCTTAAATGATTACAAAGTAAAGGCGGGATTGTAAGATGCCTGCCAGCAAGCAGGCCATTAAAAGCCGCATTGCTTCGGTCGCGTCGACCAAAAAGATCACCAACGCCATGCAAATGGTGGCGAGTGCGAAGCTTACCAAAGCGCGGGGAGCCATGGAGAGAAACCGCGAATATGCCAATGGCATGCAAGAGGTGCTAGGCATGGTCTTAGCGCGCGCCGACCAAGGAAGCCGTTTGTTGAAGGACGATGTAAACAAACCCACCTACTTGTTTGTGATCACCTCCGATATGGGGCTTTGCGGCAGTTACAACGCCAATGTTTTTAAGGCGCTTGAACAAACCGAAAAATCGCTTCCCAAAGACAGCTATTTAGTCATCGTGGGGACCCATGGAGCGGCTTGGGCTAAAGCACGAAACATCGACGTCCACAAGATGCTTTTGGACATCCATGAAGAAGATGCCTATCAAGAGTTGTCTTCATGCGTAGATGAAGCCTTGCGTTTGTTCAATGAGCACAAAATCGGCTCCATCAAAGTGCTCTATACGCGCTATGTCAACACTCTGACATTTGAACCAGAAGTAGAAACCCTTCTTCCTCCGGAAGATCCAAAACCGGTAGAAGAAAAAAAGGTGCGGGCCGAAACCATTTTTGAACCAGAGAAATCCGTGATGCTTGCCTCTTTGATTCCCTTAATTGTGAAATCCGCTTTATATTCCAAATACATGGAAAGTAAGACGAGTGAGCAAGCCAGCCGACGTATGGCCATGGAAACGGCCACCGACAATGCTGAGGAACTTGAAGAAAAGCTCAATCTCGAGTACAACCGCATTCGTCAAACCGCCATTACCCAAGAGATCACGGAAATTGTTGGCGGCGCCAACGCCTTAAAGTAGAAAGGACACTGATATTGGATGGAAACACAAACCACACCCACTACGGCGCCAACTACGAGTTCCGATCAGGAACAAAACATCGGCATTGTCACGCAAATCGTCGGTCCAGTGGTGGACATTCGCTTTGCGGATGGCAAATTGCCTGATTTGTTGACCGCCATTAAAATTCCGCTCAAAGATGGACAAAGCTTAACCGTAGAAGTGGCCCAAGGCATCGGCAATGACTTAGTGCGTTGCATCGCCATGGGTAGCACCGATGGCTTAGTACGGGGCATGAAAGCCATCGATACGGGAGCTCCCATTCAAGCGCCCGTTGGTGAGGAAGTTCTAGGGCGTATGTTTAACGTTCTAGGCGAACCCATTGACGAACTTGGCCCCGTTCCTACCGATAAAACGATGCCTATTCACCGCAGTGCTCCAAAGTTTGATGAACAAAATACTTCGTCTGCCATTTTGGAAACGGGAATCAAAGTTATTGACTTATTAACTCCTTATGCGCGCGGGGGAAAAATCGGTTTGTTTGGAGGAGCTGGCGTTGGCAAAACCGTTTTAATTCAAGAATTGATTCATAACATTGCTTCTGAGCACGGTGGAAAATCCGTCGTGGTTGGTGTTGGCGAACGCACCCGTGAAGGCAATGATATGTATATGGAGATGAAAGAGTCCGGGGTTTTGGACAAAACAGTATTGGTGTATGGGCAGATGAATGAATCCCCTGGCGCCCGTATGCGTGTAGGCCTTACAGGTTTGACCATTGCTGAATACTTCCGCGATGTCGATCACCAAGACGTTTTGCTCTTTATCGATAACATCTTCCGTTTTACCCAAGCTGGTTCGGAAGTTTCCGCTTTGCTTGGTCGTGTTCCTTCGGCCGTAGGATATCAACCCACGCTCGCTACCGAAATGGGTCAGCTTCAAGAGCGTATCACTTCCACAAAGGATGGTTCGATTACCTCCATTCAAGCCGTTTACGTTCCTGCCGATGACTTAACCGACCCCGCTCCAGCCACGACATTCAGTCACTTGGATGCCAAAACTGTACTGGATCGTTCCATTGCGGCCCTTGGTATTTTCCCCGCTGTAAGTCCCTTGGAATCGAGTTCCCGTATGTTAGATCCTCTTGTGATTGGGGAAAAGCACTACAAAGTTGCTCGGGGCGTACAAGAGATTTTGCAGAAGTATAACGAACTGCAAGACATCATTGCCATTTTGGGTATGGATGAATTGTCCGAAGAAGACAAGAAAATCGTTAACCGCGCTCGCCGGGTGCGCAATTTCTTGTCCCAACCCTTCCATGTAGCCGAAGTGTTCTCGGGTATTCAAGGCGAATATGTTCCCCTTCAAACGACCATTGACTCCTTTGAAGCGCTCTTGTCGGGAAAATACGACAACCTCCCCGAACAAGCCTTCATGTTTGTTGGCTCGATTGATGAAGCCGTAGCCAAAGCCAAACTCATTGAGGATGAAGCGCAGTGATCAACTTGAAAATCGTGACCCCAAACGGTCGCTATCTTGAACAGCCGGTCAAAAGCATTCATGCTCGCAGTGTAATGGGCGAATTTACGCTTCTTCCCAATCACATGCCAATCGTCATGAGCTTAGTGCCGTGTCGTTTGCGGGTGATTAATGAAAATGGAGAAACCGAAGACTTTGCTATTTCGGGTGGTGTACTTCACTATGATGAAGACCATGCTGCAATTTTGACCGATGCCATTGAAGGAAAAGCGGAAATTGATATTCCACGTGCCCAAAAAGCCTATATTCGTGCACGCAAGCGTTTGGAAAAACACGACGATTTAACCGAACTCCGTCGCAACGAACTCGCTTTGCAACGAGCTATCAACCGCTTATCTGTTACCAATACATCTCTTCCTCAGTAATCTTAGCGACGCTTAGGCGTCGCTTTTTTATATGTATTTCTTAGACTTGTTTGCTTCTTCTAGAATCGGTAAAGTTGAAAAGGCAATAAAAAAATTTTTATTTCCACTTGTCTAAAAGAGGAAAAGAAGCATAAAAAGCTACAGAAAAAAGAAATGGGGAATTTCGATGAACTATAAAAAAGATATTTTGTTAAAAGATTACACGACNCTTAAAATTGGNGGTCCCGCNGCGCGTTTTTATGAACCTCAATCCATTGAAGAGATTCAAGAGATTTTAGTGTTTCACAAAGAAAANNATTGGCCCTTNGTGGTGCTTGGCAATGGCAGCAACATGCTTTTTGAAGANGAAGGCTACGATGGATCCATTGTGCATATTGGGCCNAGTNTAGCGGGAATTGAAAATTTAGGAAATGGAATCNTTCGCGTCTATGCTGGACAAGAAAANGGGGATTTAGCCACNTATTTGGCNGATGAAGGTTTAAAAGGATTTGAATTTGCNAGTGGTATTCCTGGCACCATTGGTGGAGCCGTCATTATGAATGCTGGTGCTTATGATGGAGAAATTAAAGATGTATTGATTCAGGTGGGNTACTTNGATGAAAATGGCGAATTGCATGAAGTCAAAGCTAACGACTTGGATTTATCCTATCGGCATTCTTGGTTTACTGATCATTTTGGAGTNGTCGTATACGCNGACTTCCAATTNGAAAACGCTGATCCAAGTGAAGTTCATGCCAAAATTCAAGATCTTCATGATAAGCGCCATGCTAAGCAACCAATGGATAAAGCCTCNGCTGGTTCTACCTTTAAACGTCCAAGTCAAGGCTANGCNTCNGCNCTCATTCANCAATGCGGTNTNCGTGGNAAACGNGTAGGCGATGCGATGGTCTCTACCAAACATACTGGNTTTTTAATCAATGAAGGAGAGGCCACTTGTGCCGAATTTTTAGAGTTAGTGCATCAAGTCCAAGCCGAGGTAAAAGCCCAAACNGGNATTGATCTGGAGTTAGAAGTGCGTTTGNTCTCTAAAANNNAAAACTNATTTATATTAAAATGANTTTTTNAAGTTAAAATATATAGAGGAAAGGCNNTTTTTGAAGGCCATTTTAANATATGAAAAAGAAACGAAAATGGATTTTGGTTCTTCNTCTTTTCCTCATAGGATGCTCTCATAATCGAAGTGAAGAATTGCGAGAAGCNTGTTTGTATCAAGNNCGTGANGCAACGGATATCCAAGAATTTTATTTTGTATCGNNTTTAGATGCTCAANGCTTTCCAGTTTCAAAAACAACTGTTTTCCAAGCCTTNACTCAANCTTTAGGATTAGAGACTNAAATNGAGCTTTCNAATTTAGAAACGNATACCATAATTCAATNCTTAAATAGCTTAGGGGTTGGANCTTGGAGATTGGAAAGNGGAATNGAGGCTTTTAAAAGGGCTCTGTTTCAAGATCTTCCCGCTCAAGTTCCTGTTTTGGTCAAGATGCCTATTCAGGCTTTAAATATCTTGAGTTCTAAGAATCAAGATGTTTGGGCTCTCATTGCGGGAATGACCGTAGACTTAAATGGATCCATTCAAGCTTTATATCTTTTAGAACCAAGTGTAGGAATTTCAAAAGACGGCAAAAGGGCAGAATTTATTGTGAAACTAGAACAAGATGTAGAATGCCTGCTCAACTATTTGAACGCAGCTAACGACATTGAAGTTCTTTCTTTAATCCCTTAATGAAGTGTGATCTCTTTACCCTCTAAAGGTGCATTTTTTAGGAAATCCTAAACTTTTTCTTGGAAAAAGATAGTAGGGAAAACAGATCTAAGATTTTTGAATAAAGTTTAGTTTTGAACATACGATAAAAGGAATAAACTCTACTCTTGAGGTGTTATTTTCTCTTCTTTATCCATCTCTTAAGCCAAAAAGCGAATTTTAAAGAAAAAAGTGAAAATGGTATCGTTTACAACCATATTTTCCTGTCTTTTCAGAAAATGTATGGGAAAAATTTGCATTGAATCTTAAAAAGTCGTAATCTCAAACCATCAATTAACGGCAAAGGCGCCGAAGCTTTCCAATGGGGGAAAGTTTCGGCGCCTTTTTTGTTTTTTGAACAGTTAAAAGTGAGGATTGATCTTATGATTAGTGAAGTTTTAAGCCAAGTCTTTGGGATTTGGTACCTCATTGGTGCTGCTCTTGTCTTCTTTATGCAAGCAGGCTTTGCGATGGTAGAGGCAGGTTTTACGCGGGCCAAAAACGTTGCGAACATCACCATGAAAAATACGATGGACTTCTGTTTAGGAGCCGTAGCTTTCTTACTCATCGGCTATTCTCTGCTTTGTGGACAGGGAAATGGCTTTATCGGTTGGGGTCAAAATCCTTTATTGGATTTTGCGGGCACCGATTGGAGCTTGTTTACCTTTAACTTAGTCTTCTGTGCTACAACAGCTACGATTGTTTCTGGAGCGATGGCGGAACGCACGAAGTTTATCAGCTATTGTGTGTATTCCGTTATTATCTCCATGTTGATTTATCCAATCGAAGCCCATTGGGTTTGGGGCCCTGGTGGTTGGCTTACCGCCATGGGCTTTCATGATTTTGCAGGGTCTTCTGTCATTCACTTTGTAGGCGGAACTTGTGCTTTGATTGGAGCTTGGATGCTTGGACCAAGAATTGGTAAATTCTCTAAGGATGGTAAGCCCAATGGAATTCCCGGACACAACTTACTCCTTGGAGCTTTAGGGGTATTCATTCTTTGGTTTGGTTGGTATGGCTTTAATGGAGCCGCAGCTACCAATACATTGCAGCTTTCAACGATCTTTGCCACAACAACTCTTTCTCCTGCTTTAGCTGCTTGTACAGCGATGATTTATACTTGGATTCGTTATGGCAAACCCGATGTTGCCATGACGCTCAACGCTTGCTTAGGCGGATTGGTGGCCGTCACAGCGGGATGTGATGCTGTCAATGCTTTAGGAGCTTGTGTTATTGGTATTTTAGCTGGTCTTGTGGTTCCCTTTTTGACTTGGCTTTTGGATTACAAGTTAAAGATTGATGATCCTGTAGGAGCCATTCCTGTGCACTTTGGTTGTGGAATTTTAGGAACCATTTGTGTTGGTTTATTTGCCTGTGGAACCGATACAATGCCTATTCCAGAAGGACTTTTCTATGGTGGAGGCTTTGGATTGCTCGGCAAACAATTGCTTGGCTTATTGGCCATTGGCACTTGGACTGTTTGCACCATCACTCTTACCTTTTTGGCGATTAAAAAGACTCTTGGTTTACGCGTCAGCGCGAAAGAAGAAATTCGAGGCCTAGACTTTGAAGAACACGGTCTAGAAACCGGATATGCTGGCTTTGCGATGGAAACAGAAATGTTATCGGATGATGGAGAAACTGTCTTTGTAGAAGGTGGTATTCCCGAAATCACATTGAACCAAGCCGTTCCTGCTACAGTTTTAGGCCAAGACAGTGGAATGCACAAAGTCGTTATCGTTTCGAGTATTGATAAATTTGAACGCTTGCGTAAAGAACTCGAAAAAATTGGCATTGGCGGTATGACGGTTTCCAATGTCATGGGTATGGGCGTACAAAAAGGCCAGCCTGTCTATTATAAAGGGGCAGAGGTAAAGAGTCGTCTCCTTCCCAAAATGCAAGCGGAAGTCGTAGTGTCCAAAGTACCTGTTAAAGACGTCGTTCAAGCTGCTCAAAAAGCGCTTTATACTGGTAACGTGGGAGATGGAAAAGTCTTCGTCTATCCCGTCGAAGAAGTTGTCCGTATTTCCACAGGGGCTACTGGACCAACCGCTTTAGATTACGAAAATCATTAATAATAAAGGCTAGAAGCTTCTCAAACAAGAGGTTTCTAGCCTTTTTTAGTAGGGATAAATTACTCAAAGATGAGGTAGGTTTCAAAACTGAGCTCTTTTAAACCATAGCCCACAATGCCTTCGTATTTCCATCCTTTGGCAATGAGGACATCCCGTTCATGTTGATCCGCCGTATAGTGTTCAGAACCAGCTTCTTTCGCATTGGGATTGGAAAGATGATAAAGTTGAACGATATTGGGATCTTTTGGATCCACTGAATAGTGTCCAATTCCTTCTCCTATCCAGCCTAAAGTTTGGAAGCGATCATACACGTTTATATCCATCGTATAACGATGATCTCCTGTCGTAGGATCCAATAGACGATAAACTGGATAATCAGAAGTAAAGGGGACAAGCCAACCTTCTCCTTCATATCTCCATTGATCATTTTTTAATAGTTCATCGCGTTCTTCCTTATTTGGGGTATAAAAATGTTCTCCATTATGCGGATTATAGAAGCGATACAAAGCGATCTCTTCTGGGTTTTCTGAATCAGCAGGATTTGTTGGTTCAACAGGATTTGTTGGTTCAGCAGGATTTGTTGGTTCAACAGGATTTGTTGGTTCAACAGGATTTGTTGGTTCAACAGGATTTGTTGGTTCAACAGGATT
>JAAVAY010000012.1 GCA_014803815.1 Allobaculum sp.
CGACTGTATAAACTCCTGTTTTTCCGTCTACAGCTGTAATTCCTGTACCGTCTGTTTTTAATGTTACAGCTAATTCATCACTTTCACCAGGTTCTTCATCCCCAGCATTTCCACTATTATCTACATCGATAGTGGCATCCCCACCGATAGTACCATCTGGATTTGTGGGGTCTTGGTTACTTACTGTTACACTTGGATTCTCACCCTCTAAGACAACGTTATTAAAGCTTGTGGTAAGTGGCCCAGCTAAGTTATCCGCTGTTACCGTAATTTCTCCGCTAATGGTTACTTTAGTTGGAGCATTATTCCATATTGGTGCAGCTTGTCTAGTAGCGTCTGTAGCCTTAGCTGTCCATGTATATCCCGTAGGATCACTTGCAACTTGAGTAAATTTTAAATCCCAAGTCACTCCATCCACTACAGCTTGGCCTGTTACTTTATTCACAGTATATTGCGCGTTAGTAAGTTCGTACCCTGTAGCCGCAAGTAATACTGTAGGATCAACTACGACAGTAACTTCATCTTTATTCATTGTTCCTGATGCGGTGGCTTTAATGATAAGCTCGGTAGGATTCGAAATAGCTTTACCTTTTTTATTCGCATTAGGAATGATTACAGATCCGGTATAATGCGTTCCCTTCACGGCAGTAATTGTAATAGGAGTACTATTAAACTCTGCTGGAGTCATTCCTTCAGCCACAGGATCAGGACTAAGTGTATAGTTTCCTGCCGGTACAAATACGCCGTTTAAAAGGACTCTGACACCACTAATTGTTTTTCCATCCTTTCCAAGGATGTAGTAAATTGTTGTACCGCTTTGTGTGAATTGCGCCAACGTTCCTTCATCTGGATGATTCGTCGTATTAAAGATTCCATTGCTGTTGAATGGCTTATCGCCTGGCAATGTAGCCTGATCTGGATCAAAGCTTGGATCGTAATCTTTAATATTTACCGCTGCATCTGTCGCATTCGCATATAAATTCTGTGGAGAAACAATGGGTTTCGTTCCATTAAAGCTAACTTTATTAAGTTTTAACGCAGCTAAATGGTTATAACTTACATTAAAGCCACTAAATGCTTGTGATCCTAAAGTTAAGGATTTCAACATATTGTTGCTTAAATCTAAATCAACTAATTTAGTAAGATTTTCTACACTAAACGTAGCTAATTTATTATGATTTGCCCATAATACTTGAAGCCCATTAGGCACTGCAGTTGGTACTTTTAATTCAAAAATTTTGTTATTGTTTACATTCAAGGCTGTAAGCTGTTTGCATCCTGTGGCATCTAATTCATAAAGATCATTGCTAGCTACATTTAAAAATTGAATGTATGGATTCTTAGAAAGATTTAATTCATCAATAGAGTTGTTAGATAAAATTACATCTTCTAAAAGCACCGCTGGAGAAAGATCAATTTCATTCAAAGATGCATTTCCTGTAATGACTACAGCTGTAAGATCTTCATCGTTTGGTAACGTAACCGATGTCAATACTCCATTGTTTTGAATTGTTACTGGAGCTGTATAAGTCACACTATATGGAAGCTCAGGATCTACTACCGTACCGTTAGCATTTTCAAGTCCACCTGTCAACGATGTATTATTGGAAAGATCTACACTTTGAATATAGTTGTTATTAATCATTGTGAAGGATTCCAAATTTGTTAAATATTGTAATCCTTCTAAGGATTGTACGGAATTAGGTACCTCTAATTCTTTAACATCTGCTGCTGTCGCTGCAGATACGTTTTGAGACTTAATCGCATTTAATAAATTGTTATCTGGAAAGTTAGAGGAATTCAATGCTACATTCGTTGGATCCGCTCCTACTACTGTTCCTGTAGGTCCAACTTCCACCATTTCTTCCGCAAAGACGCTCAGGGGTGTCGCATTCAGTAACATGGCCGCTGATGCTAATACCCCAAACAATTTCTTCTTGTTCATATTTCTTCCTTTCTTTTTCCTTTTTTTAGGCTTGAATTTTTCTTTCGATTAATTTCTACCTTTCTTAAGTTCTAGTTAGAAATCTTCTCTACTTTCTAATTCATCCCTATTCCTTAGAAACTCACAGTTCTTCAAAGAAGGTTTCTTTTTAAAGATGAATATTGAAAAGTCTTCTAGCAAAACCCCCGCTAGGCTCAGCGCGGCGATGCCCTTCTTGTTCATCTCTTTTCCCTTCTTTCCTTCTCTGCTTGCTTCCTTTTATCCTCTTCGCTTTCGCGAACCTCTTCTCCTGTATCTATCTGAAGGATGAGATAGAAATGACAATTGAAAACGAGGAGCCAAGACGAAAGAAGAAAGGAAAAAAGAACAAGAAAAACGAAAGCAGTCCAAAATAAAACACTGGGTATGAGAGTCAAGAAAAAGACCTTGACTTTCGTTCCCAGTGTTTTATTTTGGACTGAATTCTAATCTTAAAAGTTTTAGAAATAGAGAGAAGAAGAAAATTTAATCTTCGCCTTTCATCATATCGTACCTATAGTTCGACTTAGGACCAGTTAAAGACTTCTTATCTTCGCAGATAAGTAAGTTCAAAAGCTTTAAATGAAAAAAAACTAAAAGATAAAGACAGAAAGAAAAGGAAGAAGCTCTCTTCTAACCTTCTCTTTCTATTATGGTCTATAAAAATCGGAAATTTACATTCCGATTGAAATTTCTTGGTATAGAAGTGTTTCCGTTTGTGATCAAGATCACTTCTCCCTTTAACGAGTCCTTTTCATAGGTTATTCTTTAAAAAACTCTATGAAAAGTGGGTGCGCCTCTCTAGCTTTTTGCAAAGCGTGGAGCTTCAATTCGACGTAACGGACATCTATTTATATTCTTTGATATGTTGATTCTCTACTATTCCCTAATGAGGCAGTAAAGAGAATTCTTTTTATTTCTTAAAAGCATTGAATTTCTACCTGTAGGATAGAAGAAATAAGCCACTCTTTCTTTAAAAATAAAGTAGATTTTATCCATTTATGATTCATAATGGATTCAAAGTATTTAAAACTGGCTAATCTTTTTTAAATTTAAAACCTCAAACTGATCACAGTTTTTTAAATTAATTGCTGCATTTTCATCTCGATCTATAGTGAATCCACAAGCTTCACAATGATAAGTTCGGTGAGACAATTTTAGACCTTTTTTCAAATTTCCACATTGGCTACACTTCTTAGAAGAGGGATACCATTGATTAGCTATTTTCAATTCGATAGAAGCAAATTTGCATTTGTAGCTTAGAATCCTTCTAAACTGAAATAAGCTTTGTTCTTGAATAGATCGAGCTAGATTCCTATTTTCAGCATGCCTCTGAGGTTTAAGTTTTCGACAACTATAGTTTTAGGGTGAATGGCCAAAATATCGTTAATTACTTCATATATATAATTTTGTTGAATGTTGTGGATTCTCCGCTTTAAAAGCTTTATTCTTCGTTCTAGTTTCTTTATGTTATTCGTTTTGTGATAAATTTTTCTCCCTTGACTATCATAAGTAGCATTCTTCTCATATTTACGTGAAACTTGGCGTTGAAGCCGTTTTAAGCGCTTATTTAATTTTCCTATTTTAGTTTCTTGATTAATATTGGAATAATGTTTTCCATTAGATAAAACGGCTAAATCTTTTACACCTACATCGATTCCAAGAGTTTCTTCACTAGATTGACTTGTTTCTGTTTGAGGTTCTGCTTCAAAAGAATAGCTTAAGTACCAATATTTCCCATCATAAGTAATACGCGGATTTTGAATTTTATCGGGTAAGTCTACATTTCTTAAGGCTGTACATTTCACTGGAGTTTTAATTCCTGTCAGTTTGATATGAGTATCATCCGTTTTATGAATTCCATCGATGCGCTGGTAAAATGAAGGTGTCGTTTTGTTGTATTTTTTGAATTTGGGCTTAAATTTATTAGACTTTTCAGGATCATATCCCTTCTTCTTCCGAGCTGAATAGAATCGCTTATATGTATCTAATAGGTCTTTGATTGATTGACTTGTTACAGCTACGGGAACTCCTTGAAAATCAGAAAATTTTGGATCGTTATTTCTAAGATCTCGAATATACTCTCTGAGTTCTTTTAAGCTCAAATATTTTTTCTCTGTTTTGTAAACTTCATCAAATTTAGCTTTACATGCATTCCAAGTCATTCGATTCACACGACTAAAACGCCAAAAGAATTGTTCTTGTTCTTGAGTTGGTTCTAATCTTACTTTTTTACTTTTCATCACCATAAATCACCTTGATCTTTTGAATAGATAAATTTTTCAGTCTTTATTTCCTCCTACCTATTTCCCTGCTTTATTCTTTGACTTTTAGAGTGGTTTTAAGAAAACGTTTTTGGAGTGGTGCTTTCTCTTAAGAGTCATTTGACTTAATAGTCATATAGTTCCTTCTACTTCAGAAAAAGCAGTACTCTTCGACAAGAAAAAAGGAATTGAGCTCTATAGAGGATTTAAAAGGAATGAATTGTAGGAATAATTTTTAGAAAGCGCTTACTTAAAGTTCAAAAAAAAATAAGCTGACTAAAATATCCAAATGAGTAGGAGATTATTCTCTAAAAATAGGTAAAAAGAGGAAAAATTTTTAGAAAAGATATTTTAAAGATGTTAAAACTGATAACTGTCATAAAAAGGAATATAAGTAAAAAGAGAGCATTCAATAAAATCTTGATTTTTTCCTAAAAAGTTAAATCCACTTTTAAACAGAAGTGGCTTCTTCAAAAATATTTAGGATGAAACCATCATAAGCTACTTATTTTCAGTTTACAAGAATTTTTCATGAAATTTTTCCTCTCAGGAATAGAAAAAATTTAAGAGAATTTGAATAGAGTTTTTCTTATAGAAAGAAGTTTTTTAGAGTCTATAGGTTCTCCTTAATTTCAATAGAAGCAAAGCCTTCCATCGTTCTTATAGCTACTGACTTAAAAAAAGAGAATACAGTTTCCTTTATTAATAGACAAAATTCAGATGGGAGCTTCATTTCTCAGGGAATATGAAAACGTTTATAATAAAGGGCGAAAATAGACATAAGGAGATACAACACATGGTAAAACAACCTGTAATCCTTGTTGTCATGGATGGTATTGGCATTAGTGATAACGTCCTTGGCAATGCGGTAAAAATGGCTTATAAACCTCATCTTGATGAATTATGGAAAAATTGCCCTCATACTGAACTTC
>JAAVAY010000013.1 GCA_014803815.1 Allobaculum sp.
GGATGTTGAAACGGGTATTTTGAAAGCTGACATGGACATCGCTTTAATCAACGATGGTCCTGTTACCATTCTTTTGGATGAACAAGAACTATTTAGTTAGTTTTAGCCGAAATAGGTAAAAAAGAAGAAAGGGAACAAAAGAAACGACGTGGTTTCTTTTGGGTGAATTATAATGATTATTTATGGAAATGAATTGGCTGCGAAACTTCAAGATGGAATGAAGCAGACCATTGAACAAATCAAACAAGAAGGCAAACGTTTGCCTTGCTTATCTGTGATTTTAGTGGGAGACAATCCGGCTAGCCAATCCTATGTTCGTTCCAAAGCCAATGCGTGTCATAAGATTGGCATTGAAAATCGAACCATTCACTTACCGGCGACCATCAGTCAAGAAGAACTTGAAAACGTGATCAAAGCGGAAAATGCCAATCCAGAGGTAGACGGAATTTTGGTGCAATTGCCCTTACCTCAAGGCCTTGACGAAAAGAGTGCTTTGATGGCTATTAGTCCCGATAAAGATGTTGATGGACTTCATCCGCAAAATGCGGGAGCCTTGTTGCTAGATTTAGAAGGCTTTGCTCCTTGCACACCTCAAGGCGTTATGGAAATCTTAAAAGAAGCTGGGTATGATGACTTATCTGGATTAAATGCAGTGGTGATGGGCCGCTCCAATTTAGTGGGGAAACCGTTGGCTTTGTTGCTCCAAAAGAAAAATGCCACAGTAACGACTGTTCATTCCCGCACTAAGGACGCCGCTAAAATCTGCTCTCAAGCGGATATTTTAGTAGCCGCTATTGGAAAACCAGAGTTTGTAACTGCTGAATATGTGAAAGATGGNGCNGTTGTCATCGATGTTGGGATCAANCGTGTAGATGGAAAACTCAAAGGAGATGTTCTCTTTGAAGAAGTAGAACCCAAAGCCTCTGTGATCACTCCAGTTCCCAANGGNGTAGGGCCNATGACGGTGTGTATGCTNCTTGATAACACTTTAAAAGCTTGGAATCGCCATCAAGAAACAAACTAGAAAAAGGGCCTNAGAAAATACCTTTTCAAGATAGAAAATTCAAATCTTTTCTTGGCCTATTCTTGACAAAAAANAGAAGCTAAAGGTTCTATNTCTCNAANTGAATTTCCCCCTATAAAAAAGTAAAAGTATAGGAATCAAGAAAGGAGAANTTAGGGATTTTNTCCCTATGNANGGATCTTANANCCTTGAATAGTATGACAGAACTCAATTACGANTTAGGTGACATCATTGAAATGAAAAAAGAGCATCCTTGCCACTTATCGAAAGAGTGGAAGATTATTCGGATGGGTGCGGATATTCGGATTAAATGCCAAGGATGCCAAACCAGCATTTTGATGCCACGCTCAAANTTTGAAAAGCGCTTAAAGCGCATNGTAAAAAAAGCCAACNAACANGACGTTGACTAATCGATANAAATTAAGTTTTNGTTTGATCCAAGATGGAATAGAAAGGAAGATTGTATGTCCTTAACTGCTGGNATTGTGGGCTTGCCAAACGTTGGAAAATCGACTTTATTTAACGCCATTACCAATTCGCAAGCAGAAGCAGCTAACTATCCCTTTGCGACCATTTCTCCCAATGTGGGNGTAGTTGAGGTTCCCGATNCACGGGTGAAACGTTTAACTCAATTGTTCGACCCCAAGAAAACCATTTANACGACNTTTGAATTCACNGATATTGCAGGATTAGTAAAAGGAGCCTCNAAGGGAGAAGGGCTAGGAAACCAATTTTTAGCTAANATTCGCAACACNGATGCCATTTGTCATGTGGTGCGCTGTTTNGATGATCCCAATATNACGCATGTGGAAAATAGTGTAGATCCTGTNCGTGATGCCGAAACCATTAATTTGGAGCTGATTTTAGCCGATTTACAGACGATNGAAAATCGAATTGCCAAAGTGGAAAGAAAAGCTTCAAGTGGAGATAAGNCCGCNAAAACTGAAATGNCTTTNTTGTCGANGTTGAAACCACATCTTGAAGCNGGTCATCCCGCTCGTTCNCTTGAACTCAATGAGGATCANGCNAGTTTAATGCACCAATACAGCCTTTTAACAGCGAAACCAGTTATTTATGTCGCCAATATGGATGATGAAGGTATCTCTTCTCCTGAAGAGAATGCCTATTTTCAAAGTCTTTCGGCTTTAGCTCAAAAAGAAGGCGCAGGCATTGTGCCTATTTGTGCCCGCTTAGAAGAAGAGCTTTCTGGCTTAGAGGCGGAAGAAAAAGAAGCCTTCTTAGAAGATCTAGGCCTTCCTCAATCGGGATTGGATCATCTCATTCAAACTGCCTATGCAGCTCTTGATTTATGTACCTTTTTAACCGCTGGAAAAGATGAATGTCGTGCTTGGACCTTCCGTCGGGGCATGAAGGCTCCCGATTGTGCAGGGGTCATTCATTCGGATTTTAAGCGTGGCTTTATTCGCGCTGAAGTATATGCTTTTGATGACATTGATCAGCTAGAAAGTGAACAAGCAGTTAAAGAAGCGGGAAAACTTCGTTTGGAAGGCAAAGACTACGTCGTTCAAGATGGCGATGTTATGCATTTTCGTTTTAATGTTTAATTTCCACAAAGAGTCAGCTACGGCTGATTCTTTTTCATTTTTAGGAAGGATGGATTTAGGAAGGTCAAAAAAAGAAATGGAAAAACGCTTCACCTTATTGCATAATGAACCATAAAAAAGAACAAATTAAAGTAGGTTACCTGCTTTCATCCTAAAAGAAAAGAAAGGAGAATTTCATGCTCAATTTATTGCGAAGCGGCGATTTTAAAATGATTTTAATTTATATCATCGCGGTGTTGTTATCTTTAAGTATCCATGAAATGGCCCATGCCCTTGCTTCTTATTGGCTTGGTGATGCGACCGCAAAATATCGTGGGCGCATTTCATTGAATCCATTTCATCACATTGATTGGACGGGCTTTGCGTGTTTGTTGCTTTTTGGCTTTGGCTGGGCTCAACCTGTTCCCATCAATCCTTATGAATACAAAAATCCAAAGCTTGGAACGGCTTGGTCCGCTTTTGCTGGACCATTAGCTAATTTTGTGTTGGCTTTTGTATGTATCTTTTGTTTTGATCTATTAGCTATTTTTGCTCGAAACTTTGTTATGACTTCTTTTGGATCATTTTTAATCAGTTTGTTGTCTACTACCGCTTTAATGTCCACTGGCTTTGGAGTGTTTAACTTAATTCCAATTCCACCTTTGGATGGAGCTAAGGTATTTTGGTCTTTTTTACCCGATCGGTATTATTTTCGTCTGAACAATCCACCCGCTTGGATTACCTTGGCCTTTTTCGTTTTGATTGCTTCTGGACTCTTTATTGACCCCCTCAATTTGATGCGGAGTACTTTGGTGGGCTGGATGGATGATGGGGCGTTGTGGCTCATCCAATTGCTCTTTATTCATTAATTTTCTGACTTGAAATAGACTTTTCTAGATTGGGAAAAGCCTATTTCAAAGCGGCATGGATTTCAANATCATATCAANGGCTTGANTGGATAAAACGAATCAAGCCTTTTTGTTTACTCTAGGGAATTGCACCATTCTGATAGAAATTTTGAAAGAATTTTGGAAAAAAAGCCAAGAGGAATTTGAAATGTGTAAAATTGTGGGTAGATTTTTCTGTATTTATAAGACCCGTATGGCTCCTACAGGGCAATCAGTCTTTCTTGAAAAAAGGACATTGCTCTTGCCAAAGGTCATGGGCTTGTAAAGTCCGTTGTGAGCTCGACTACCTTCTCAATCAAAAATATTCTTGACCTCCAATTCCTTTTTACCGAGTAGCGATTTGAGGAAAAAATTTTGGCTTTGAATGCAAGTTCTATGAGAAGTAGGAAGAGCTTATAACGGGAAAAAGAGCAACTGGCTTTTTCTCTTTGAAAGATAAAGAAAAAAATCTAGGCCAGTGCTTCTTGGAGGAAATTAGCCTATCTTTATTTAGGCTAATGGATACAGTACAGAAGGGAGAGAACGGATTTTCCTATCATGACAAAAGTCATGGGTATCCAATCCGCTACTACGATGAACACAAAAATTTGGAAATCAGCTCTCGCTATGGCTCTTTTTTCATCCATGGCTGTAGGGTGCTCAAATGATTCCAGTTCAAGCAGTACAGCTAATGGAAGCAGCGAAGGGGAAGCTTTGAGCGATACCATTAAAATTGGTTTAAACTTTGAACTTTCTGGAAACACTGCGGATTACGGCATCAAAGAACGAAATGGAGCCAAAATTGCGATTGCTCAATTCAATGCGCGTGAAGACAAACCCTTCACGGTAGAAGCTGTTGAAATCGATTCCAAAGGAGAACCTGCTGAATCGGTATCGGCGGTAACGAAACTCATTGAACAAGATGGTGTAGTGGGTATCGTTGGTCCAGCTACTTCTGGTCCTTCGATTGCAACCTATGAATTTGCAAGTTCCAAATCTGTTCCAGTTATTTCTCCTTCAGCCACTCAAGTGGATGCCATGATGAAACAAGATGGTACTCCCTATGAATACGCTTGGCGAGTTTGCTTTGAAGACAGCTATCAAGGCAAAGGAATGGCTAATTATGCTTATGAACAACTTGGGTTACGCAACGTAGCGGTAATCAACGAAGTATCTGACTATGGAAATGGTTTAGCGGAGGCCTTTATTGATCAGTTTAAATCCTTAGGTGGAGAGATTACTGATAGCATTCAATATCAAGCAGGCGATAAAGATTTCGCGAGCACCATTACGAAACTCCAAGATAAAAACATTGATGGTATTTATATTGCAGGTTATTACAATGAAGCGGCTCAAATCATCAAAGCAGCTCAAGCTGAGAATTTAAATGTTCCTATCATCGGAGCAGACGGCTTGGATTCTGCGGATTTAGTGAGCCAAGTTGGTGCTGAAAATGCCAATAATATTTTTTACACCACCGCTTATACGGCCATCAATCCTTCCGAAGAATTAAGCACATTCATTGATGCTTACAAGGAAGAATACAATGAAGAACCAAGCATGTTTGCTGCCTTGGCTTATGATGCCACTGGTCTTCTTTTGTCTAGCCTTGAAGAGTCTGGTGAATCTGGTGCTGCCCTCAATGAACAACTTAAGAATGCGGACTTCTCTGGCCTGACCGGTTCTTTCAGCTTTGATCAAACAACCCATACGCCAAACAAGTCGGTTCTCGTTGTTAGTCTTGTCAATGGCGTTCAATCGGATGTTCAAGAAGTAAAAGCGAATTAATTCGTCATCAAGCAGGGGAGTACCTTCCCCTGCTTTTTTTGAAAGGTAAGGGAAATTTATCAATAACTCACTACTTAAAGAGAATTCCTACATTAGGATATTCTTGGCTTTCTTAATTTTGATCAGGTTCTCTGTATAAGGAAAGGAATACTTCATCAAGGGGATAAGAAGCTCAGTAAACTGTGAGCTTATGGATATTGATGAGGTAAAGCAGATACTTGAAAATCCGAAATGTCCCAAGTTAAAAGAGATGATTCAGTTATCTGCAAGAAAAAGCATTTTAACCGAAAGGAGGTTAGGCCAATTCCTCTTCCCACTCATAGAAGTGGGGTATCCTTGGCCAGCGTTTGATGAATCAATTCCTGCAACAAATGATTAATGGATTGTCGTTAGGAAGCATTTATGCCCTTGTTGCTCTTGGCTATACGATGGTGTATGGCATCATCAAGCTCATCAATTTTGCTCATGGGGACATCTATATGATTGGAGCCTATACCGCTTTCTTTGTGACCACATACTTAGGATTTGGCTTTATTCCGGCTCTTATCGCTTGCATGGTTGTGTGTGGTATTCTCGGAGTCTTGATCGAGCGTATTGCATATAAACCATTGCGTAAAGCTCCACGTATTACGGCTTTAATTACTGCGATTGGGGTAAGTTACGTCATTGAGTACACAACCCAGCTTTTCATGGGAACGTCCGTCCGTACGTTTCCTAAATTGCTCCCAGAAACGAGCTTTCAATTTTGGGGCTTGCGCATTTCCTATATCCAAATGGTGATTTTTACCGTCACGATCGCCTTAATGGTGATGTTGACCTTTATTATTCAAAGAACAAAGATTGGACGCGCTATGCGTGCCGTATCAGCCGATGAAAGTGGCGCGAAACTGATGGGAATTTCCGTGGATAACACCATCTCCTTTACCTTCCTGATTGGATCGGCTTTAGCGGGCGCGGCAGGGCTTTTGGTTGGTTTGTATTACAATGCCGCAAGCCCTTTAATGGGAATGGTGCCTGGTTTAAAAGCTTTCGTAGCGGCAGTATTTGGCGGCATTGGCTCCATTCCTGGTGCTCTGGTAGGTGGGCTTTTCATCGGAGTAGCGGAAACGATGGTTGTTGCCTATGGCTCTTCCCTTTATCGTGACGCAATTGTTTACGCTATCTTGATTCTGGTTTTAATTGTGAAACCCACTGGCCTCTTTGGGCGCAATGAAAGAGAGAAGGTGTAGCCTATGGCTAAACAATTCTTTTCCAAAACCAATATAATTTGGTCTGGCATTGGTCTTTTCATTTTCTTGTTGATCTGGATTCTCATGAAAGTAGGAATTTTGAATTCCTATTATGAATCCACGATTTTTACCATTTGTATCAACATTATTCTTGCTGTTTCGCTTAACTTAATTGTCGGAATTTGCGGTCAATTCTCTTTGGGTCATGCAGGCTTCATGGCTATTGGTGCCTATAGTGCAGGTATTGTCACTCGGATGATTCCTTCTTATTTTGGTTTAGTACTTGGCATTTTAATCGGCTTTGGTATCACCATTTTAGCGGGTTTAGTGGTCTCCATTCCAACTTTGCGCTTACGGGGTGATTACTTAGCTATTGCAACCCTAGGTTTTTCCGAAATCATTCGTATTTGCATTCAAACCATGAAAATTACTAATGGAGCTGCGGGTTTAACGGGAATTCCAAAACTGACGACGTGGCCCATCTTATTTGTATGTATGGTGATTTCCATCATCATCTGTACCAACTTTGTTCGTTCTGCTCCAGGACGAGCCGCAAGGGCTATCAATGATGATGAAATTGCGGCAGAAGCGATGGGTATTAATACAACAAAATATAAAGTAGCAGCTTTTGTTGTCGGCGCTATGCTCGCTTCTTTAGCGGGAAGCCTGTTTGCAAACTACTTCTATGTATTAAATCCAAATCAATTCACCTTCAACAAATCCATCGACATTTTAGTTATGGTTGTCTTCGGCGGTATGGGCAGCATGTCGGCTTCTGTGATGGCAGCTATCGTCATTGGCATTCTCAATATGTATCTCCAGCAATTTGCCGATATTCGCATGATTATTTATGGAGCAGCGTTAGTTTTGATGATGATCTTCCGTCCTCAAGGAATTTTAGGAACTTGGGAAATCTCTATTGACCGTTGGCTCCAAAAACAAAAACTTAAAAAGGAGGAGGCTTAAATGGAACCCATTTTAAAAGTAAGCAACCTCTCGAAACACTTTGGTGGTTTAGCGGCAGTATCGAACATCAATTTATCCATCAACTCAGGTGAACTCATTGGCTTAATTGGCCCTAATGGAGCAGGAAAGACAACGTTTTTCAACTTACTTACTGGAGTCTATGAGCCTTCCGAAGGACTGATTGAACTCAATGTTGATGGAAAAAATAAACAAATTGGTGGTTTGAAACCATATAAGATCACGCAAATGGGATTGGCTCGCACCTTTCAAAATATTCGTCTTTTCAAAAGCATGACAGTGCTTGAAAACGTTAAATTGGCGATGCATAAAAATGTGGGCTATGGTCTTCCCTCCGCTTTACTTCGGACTTCTCGTTTTTACAATGCTGAGCGCTGGATCGAAGAAAAAGCGGAAGAATATTTAAAAGAAGTGGGCTTATTTCGCAAGCGCAATGAAATGGCTGATAACTTACCCTATGGTGAACAGCGGCGCTTAGAAATTGCCCGCGCTTTAGCCACTGAACCTACGATTTTATTTTTAGACGAGCCGGCTGCGGGAATGAACCCCCAAGAGACGAAAGAACTTACCGATTTGATTTATCACCTACGTGATAAATATAAGTTAACTATTATTTTGATCGAGCACGATATGTCTCTTGTTATGAATCTTTGCGAGCGGATCTTTGTCCTCAACTATGGTCAACTCATTGCATCCGGATCCCCAGAGGAAATCAAAAACAACGAGTTTGTCATCAAGGCTTACCTTGGGGAGGAAATTTAAGATGAGTCTTTTAGAAGTCAAAGATTTGCACGTTCACTATGGAGCCATTGAAGCGCTGAAAGGAGTCTCAATTCAAGTTGAACCAGGCCAAATCGTAACCTTAATTGGAGCGAACGGCGCAGGGAAAACGTCTCTTTTACAAGCCATTAGTGGAATTGTCAAAAAGAGTGGTGGAGATGTTTTATTTCAGGATAAATCCATCTATAAATCGAATCCGCGCATCATTGTTTCTTCTGGATTAGTTCAAGTTCCTGAAGGACGACATGTTTTTCCAGGTCTTTCCGTATACGAGAACTTAATGATGGGTGCTTATCTTCGCAAAGATAAAAAGGAAATTGCAAAAGATTTACAATCGGTATATGAACGTTTTCCGGTTTTGGAAAAGCGTAAAAACCAAGATGCTTCCACCCTTTCTGGTGGCGAACAACAAATGTTAGCTATGGGGCGTGCTTTGATGGCTCGTCCGAGTCTCCTTTTATTGGATGAACCTTCGATGGGGTTAGCCCCTATTTTGGTAAAGGAAATTTTTTCCATTATTTCAGATATTCAAAAAACGGGAACCACGATTTTATTAGTTGAACAAAATGCGCGTATGGCTCTTTCCATTGCGGACTATGCCTACGTTTTAGAAACGGGTAAAGTAGTTTTAGAAGGCAATGCTGTTGAGCTTGCTCAGTCTCCCCAAGTTCAAGAAGCGTATCTTGGCGGACGTAAATAATCTCTTTCCCTTATAGTTTTCTAAAAGGCGCAGTCATCAAAATCAAAATAAGGGAAGAATTCCTCTTTCCTTATTTTTAGCGTTTTTTTTGATGAACTATTATTACGCCTATCCATTTTAAAAGGAGGATTTAGCCATGTTTCGTGTGTTTGATTTCATGACACCTAAGCCCATAACCGTTGGCCCCGATGAAAAAATATCGGTCGTGATTGATCTGATGCGTTTTAACAAAATTCATCGTATTCCCGTTGTAGACAAAGATGATAAACTCGTGGGTCTCATTACAGAAGGAATGATTGCAGCTGACAATACGGCGACAAGCCTGAGCATTTACGAATTAAACTATTTGTTATCCAAAACCGATGTGCGCACGGTGATGGTTAAACATCCTATTTCTATTAACCAAGATGCTCTCATGGAAGCAGCCGCAGAAAAGCTCTTAGCCCATGATATTGGGTGTTTACCAGTCGTCGATGGTCAAAACAAAGTCACTGGCATTCTTACCCAAAACGATATTTTCCGCGCTTTTTTAGATATGTTAGCGTGGACAAAAAAAGGCACTCGAATTACGTTACAAGTGCCCGAAAGAATTGGAGTCATGGAAGATTTGGCCCACCTCTTAGCCATGGAAGGATTGTCTATTACTTCTGTGGGGGTATATGATCTCAATGATAAGGATGCAGAATTGTTGGTGAAAATCAATGGCTCTATTGATCATGAAAAAGCAAAAGCGAAATTAGAGGAACATGGATTTACCGTCTTAAATATTGAAGAAGCCTGATCCAAAAAAAAAACAAAAGCAGTCCCCTTTACCTTTTTAAGGCTTGGTGACTGCTTTTTTCTTACACATTTTCGCGATGTTCTTCATGAGTTTCTTTCAAGGAAATCGCTTTATTTTTTCGTTTTTTAGACCAAAATTCGACTAGACGACTCGGTAAAGATTTTGGAATTTCACAACCATTTTTATAGGCATCGTCTAAAAGATCAAAAAAATTATCCAGACTTTCAGCCACTAATTCTTGTTTTTTGGGTTGATCCATGGAAACAAGTTAGACCTTATCATGAAGAGTATCATAAAAAAAATCATCGCCTGAATGGGTAACCCCTAAAGGAAAATACCCTTTAGGTAGACGATTGGATTGTTGATAAATATCTAAAACATGCTCTGCCGACATTGAACCCGTAAAGAGCTGATGAAAGCCATCTAAGATGTAGTATTTTCCATTGGCGATAAAGGGCATGCTTTCCATAGTACTACCACTATAATTTTGATAAAAATGCTTTAAGCGAGGTGGCAATTGAAGTCCAAACTCCTTCTCAAAGGCCTCAATCTTTTCTTCGCTAACCGTTTCTAGGGGCTGTCTTTGATGGAGGTATGGATACATCTTGAGACCCCCTTTCCTAATAAAGTATAACTAAATAATTTAGACCTTTGAGAAAACTTTTTATCTAAAGGGAAAAGTTTAATACGATTTTACAATTTACTAGAGTTGGAATAAAGAAAATTTAAAGAAAAATACCATAAAAGTTACTCTAAAGTAATATGACAAATCATCTAAAATATCTCTTCAGAATTTAAAATTAAACTTACTCATAAAATTTACGTAAGAAACCAAGTAAACGATTGAAAAAGAAAAATTGGATTGTCTAAAGACAATCCAAAGTGGATGCTCAATAGCCTCTACGGCGTATCCTCCAAACCAAATGGAACCATTTGAGCCTTTTTTGTAGAATTCACCACGAATGGCCGTTCGTTTATAGGCACTATCCTTTTGCTTCTATCCATTTGTAAAAAGAATACTGAAAAATAATTCAAATGAAAAGGATTTTATGACGGAAAAATCCCTTATCCCTTAAAAATGACTACACTGATCTCAATTAGCGTCTATTTTGAGAAGCCTCATTTTCTAAGACAACTACTGCTAAACCATCTAAAGATGTTTCTTTGAGTTCCATAGGTAACTTCGTCCTATTGAAACGTAAATAACGTAACATTAATGCAAAAAGGCTCTAAAAATAGAGAGAAGCAGCGTAAACGAGTGGCTAAGAGGTACCAAAAAGTGGCTAATCAGCGAAAAGATTTCCTACATAACAAGGCAGATAGCCATACGATTGTGTGTATTGAAGATCTTGATAGGAAAGCTATGGCCCAATGCTTAAATTTCGGCAAATCTGTAGCTGATAATGGCTGGGGAATGTTTGTAACATTTTTGAGATATAAGCTCGATGAACAAGGCAAAAAGCTTGTAAAGGTGGATAAATTTTTTGCAAGCTCTCAAACCTGTAATGTTTGTAGTTACAAAAATCCTGAAACGAAAAATTTATCTGTCAGAGCGTGGGATTGTCATGAATGTGGCACTCATCACGGCAGAGATGTAAACGCTACTATAAACATCAGGAACGAGGGTATGCGACTTGTAAACACATAACCAAAACATAATAAAAACCGTGGGGTACACGGGGATAGCTCGCTTATGGGAAAGGAAGCTCCCGCCTCTTTAGGCGGGGGAGGATGTCACAGCCAACTAATTTTCTTCTACTCTGCATTCCAATGGCCATCGTGTAAGTCTGCTGGAAAATGGACTTCTACATTTTCATTCAATTTCAAAATTTCCGCCTGAGCCGATAAGGAGAGGTTGGTTTGACTGACTTCTAAATCGTAAATACCTTGAAACTCAATGATCATTCCAGTAATTTCTTCTCCACAAATAGTCGCTTGCAATTGCGCTTTCTCTGTTTTTATCGCCCCATAATAATCCAAAAGCTTATTGGCTTCGGTAGGATTAATCGTAAAGGTATATGTAGTGGCCTCTTGATCATTAATTTTTGATTCATGAACTTCCACCGATTTAAAGAATTCAGTTCGCTCCTCCCTACTGAGATGCAAAAACGGATTGGGTAAGTGAAAATCTTCCGTGGAAGAAATTCCAATTTTGGAAGCTTCAGAAGACGACTTTGTCCCCATATAATTTAAATAGGTCTTCCCATCCTCAATATAAAAACCGATATCATGTCCATCACTAAAGAAAATATCGAACGCTAATTCTTGAGGTTTTGAAGTAAAGGCGGCCGTAAATTGGGCGGAAAAAGTGGGCGTATCCGCACTTCCTTGAATTTGAAGAGAATCCGCTTCACATATATGATTAAAGGCCTCAAAAAAGGTATTGGATGCTTTTTGAAGCGTAGCATCTGGTTGATTGGATTGACAGCCAGTGAGGACAACTAAACTCATCACAGGAAGAATAAATGAGTGTTTTTTCATACATAACTGCTCCTTTTCTTATAATATTCATAGTATTTCTTGACATTTACTTCCACCTTTAAGAGGAAAAGTGAATGTCTCAGAATCTCGTTTTAACAAACCAGCGAAAAAGAAGGGGTCGTTCGAATCGTAGCTAAAAGCTCTCCCCCCTAATTATAGTGATTATTATACTTTGAAAAGATAAGAAAAAACTCCCTACCTCAACTTAAAGTCGAAGTAGGGAGTTTTACTATGTCCAGCAACTTCCTATTTTTGCCTTGCGGCTATCGTCGGCGTTTAGCAGCTTGACTTCTATGTTCGAGAT
>JAAVAY010000014.1 GCA_014803815.1 Allobaculum sp.
TAAAAAATCTAAAAGAGCAAATTGAAAGGAAAATACAATGTTTAATAAAAAAAGACTTGTCATGATGGTGGTAGCAGCTTCTATGGTGCTTCCTACAAACTTGACTTATCTTTCTATGATTACCCCTATTCTAGCCGCTGAAGAAGGTGAAAATACTTCTCAAACCGCAACCACAGAAACAATCGATTTTACTTCACAAAATCCCACCTCTACTACTTTTAGTATTGTAGATGACGATATTGTTTCAGGAGCACAGAGAAAAATCATTAAACTTAATAATAATGCTACTTATACTTTAGCTAGTGATATTGAAATAAATTCAAGCGAAGGATCTCAAGATGGTTCTCTTGTAGTTTCTCCAAATTATAAAGTAACGATTGACCTAAATGGCCATAAAATTACTTCCACTACTCCTTATATGTGCAAAATCTATAGTGGAGGTGAATTAACCATTATTGACTCCTCCGCCGAAAAAACTGGAAAGTTAGTTTCTAAAACTCAAGGTCTTGGAGACACCCTAAAACATGGAGCTATTCTTTGGATTCTCAATAATGATCAACAAAATTCTTCCCAAGCTAAATTAAGCGTAGAAGGAGTTACACTTGAATCCGATGTATCTATTAATCTTCATGGAATTGGAATTGACCAAAATTGTTCAGAAGCAGCCGTAACCGTAACAGATACTAAAATTGAAGTACCTAAAACAGTAGGGTCTGGAGTATATGTCAATGGGGTTCAAACAGCAACTGAAAAGGATCAATATCCAAGTATTTCTCTAACAAATTCAACTATCAATGCTCCAGAAACTACTGGAATTTATCAAGCTGGATTATCCACTATCACAGTAAATAATGGCTCTATTACAGGAAACTGTGGTATTGAAACAAGAGCTGGAGATTTAAATGTAACTGGAACAACCGTAACAGGCGGAAATGGAGCCTTTGATGTAAAACCTGAAGGCAATGCAGCTACTACTGAAAATGCTGGAATTGCCATAGCTCAACATACTACAGATAAACCAATTACCGTTACCATAGATAAAGCAACAATCTCTGGCTCTGTTGGACTCTCTATTACAGATCCTCAAAATCTTCAAACAGATGCCACTGATGACAGCATTAAAATCTCTGTATCCAACTCAACCTTATCTGGTGATGAATATGCTGTGGCTTACACCGAAGATACCATTAAGTTTGATTTAATAGATACTACCTTATCTAAAGGAGAAATCACTAAATTAGATGAGGTGGAGACTAAAAAGAATGATAAGACAATCTTTTCAAAAAATGATGATGGAACTATTAAAGAAGTAGACACATCAGAGACTCCTAAAGAAGATCTTCCCTATGAAATTACAACTAATCCTAAACCTAGCGGAGGAGGAAATAAGAAACCTTCTAAACCAAAACCAGAAGAGCCTAGTGAAGAACCAATGACTCCAGTAGGTACTCCTACGACGATGTATCGTCTCTACAATAATCTCACTGGTGAGCATCTGTACACGATTGACAAAAACGAACGTGACAACTTGCTTACTAGCGATACTTGGAAAGATGAAGGCGAAGGTTGGATTGCTCCTTCTGTTTCCGATTATCCTGTTTATCGTTTGTTGAACCCTAATAATGGCGATCACCACTACACGACCGATAAAAATGAATTTGATACACTTCCTTCCTATGGTTGGGTTGCTGAAGGTGTGGCCTTCTTCTCCGCTGACAAAGACAATCCGGAAAACGTGCTCCTTCACCGTTTGTACAATCCAAATGCAACTGGTGCTGGTAGCCACCACTACACAGCAGACACGAATGAACGGGACACGCTTGTAGAAAAAGGCTGGACTTATGAAGGTCTTGCTTGGGCTGGTCTTCCTGCCAATAAATAACTCATTTTAAACCTTTACTCAGAGTAGAATTCGTTCTCTCTGAGTTTTTTTTNTTCTTTNNATCAGGGAATCAAGTAAGCTTTATTTGATTGGGAAGCATTCCTTAAGGAGGGCGTATTTTGAATGACGATTTGAAATGGGCTGGATTGGCGATCTTTTTGGCTGTAGTGGATGGCCTGATTTGTCATGTAGCGCATTGGTCCTTGTTTAGTTCCTCTACCTTTTCGGCTTTAGCCGCTTGGTCCATTACGCTTCTTTTTGCTCTTGTCTTTTTTGTTTTGTATTTTCTTCAAAAGAAAAAAGCTTCCCAAAAAAAATCTTCTCAAAGTTTGATTCAACCTTTGGATTCCACATTAAAAATGATAAAAAGGACTTCTTCACCCGTTTTTTCCAAAGAAGTCCAACAACTGTATGATCAAGGATTACGCCTACAAAAAAAAAGTAAGCAACTCGATACCTCTTTACAAGATTACTTTGGAGAGGCGAGATTGAGTTATGCTAAATTTGCTACATCGATAAACGGTGGGATAGAGGCTTTTCAGGCGAATGTTCAAGCCATTTTGGCTCGAATGAATAGCTTTGATACACTTGGTTATGAAGAGCTTTTTAAACATCATCTTGAATACACTAAAGCAATGGAACCGTATCAAGAGTGTTTTTCCTTTATTCATAAAACCCTACAAGCCAATGAGGAAATCTTAGAACGCTTTGATCGCTTGCTCGAGGAAGTCAATGCGCTTTCGTATCCGACTCAAAATCTTGAAACAAGTGAAACTTTACAAGAGCTAAGTATCCTTATTGAACAAACAAAGCGGTATCAACCACATTAATTGGTTTCAGTGCTTTTTATTTTTGTCTTTTCCCTTACAGAGTGCATAGAAAGGAAGGCTCGCCTTTCTGTAAGGTGCTTTTTGGCGAGCAATTTTCTTTATGGCTTTTAGTATGGATGTCGATGCCCTCGACAAGGAAACCGTCACCGAACCATTAAATCCAACTCCTGCTCAAAAAACAGTCTTAGGCTCTATGGCCCAAGAAAATGCAAAAGAAGTCATGCAAATTGATCTGGACTCTTTAGAAGAGCGGCGCAATATCGCGAGTACGATTGATAATTTTGGCAAAGATATCGTGGTGAAATCGAGCGATAAAAACAAAATGCTGGAAAAAACCTTGGCAGATCTTTCTAAAACAGGTAGTGAAGGGGGTCAAGTCGTTGACTCTTTGGCCCGCTTAAATCGGGAGATGAAAGAACTTGATCCAAGTGGAGTTAACTTCAATAACGACTCCTTCTTTGGACGCATGTTTAATCCAGTGCGCAATTACTTTCAACGCTATGAAAAAGCCGATGCGCAAATCGAAGAGATCCTCGATTCCTTGGATGCGGGTAAAAAAGCGTTACAAAATGACAACACTACATTAGAAATTGAACAAGCCTCTTTACGCGATTTGACGATTAAACTCGGTCGTCAAGTGGAATTGGGTACACAAATGGATGAAGCAGTCTCACTTGCCCTCGAAGAAGCCCAAGTAAACAATGAAGATCCAGAAAAGATCAAATACATCCAAGATGAAGTGCTCTTTCCTTTGCGTCAAAAGGTGATGGACTTGCAACAGATGCAAGCGGTCAATCAACAAGGCTACTTTGCCATGGAGATTGTGCGGCGCAACAACAAAGAACTCATCCGTGCCGTCGAACGCGCCCAACATGTCACCGTATCGGCTTTACGCACCGCAGTGACCGTGGCTTCGGCTTTGTACAACCAACGCATCGTGTTAGACAAAGTCAAAATGATCAACGACACCACCAACAACCTCATTCGCTCTACCTCCGTCATGCTCAAACAACAAGGGGCTGCCATTCAACAACAAGCGATGGATGCCAATATTAGTGTCGATACGCTTAAAGAAGCGTTCCGCAACACGTTTGAAGCGTTGGATGCAGTGGATAGCTACAAACAAAAAGCTCTTCCTCAGCTTAAAACTCAACTTGATGCATTCCGTGAAATGGCCGATGAAGGCGAACGCCGCATTCAACGCATTGAATCCTCAAGAGCCTATAAGGAAGGCATGGATCGAAGCGAATATATCAAGAGCTTGCCTAAGCTTCCTGAATAAGGCTTCTTGATCGGTTGAGTCTTTCTTTTTTGTAGGAAAACACACCACAAAAAAGGGAGAATTTTCCCCAATTTTCAAAATTTTGGGATGAGGACTTTACACCTCTTTTCAATTGTTTGTATATTGGCCTTAACAACAACTTGTATTCAAACCGATGCGGAAGAGATCAAACAGAAAAAGGGATCAAAGCGAATCCGGGTGGGTGGAAGCCGGAGGATTACCGTTCTGCAAATGGACTTCTAAGGGCGAGGTGAACGAATAGTAGCCAAGCCGGGGCTTTCCCGTTATAGAAAGAAGAATGTAGTGTGCATTCGATGAGTGGGCGTAAATCAACGCCAATACAGGTGGTACCGCAGAATATTCTGTCCTGTTTTCTCTTAATAAGGAGAAAACAGGACTTTTTTTATCGCCTTAGGTGTAAAACACCGCCTCTCTTTATGACCCCAAGGAGAATTTTATTATGAAAACGTTACGTAAATCATTAGCCATTTTGGCTGCTGCCGCTCTTTTAGCCGGTTGCTCTACTTCCACTTCCACCTCTACGACCGCTTCAACAAGCTCTACGAGTGGAGAAGAAGTCTACACCATTGGCTTAGCGCAAATCGTCGATCACCCTTCTTTAAACACCATTCGCGAAGCGATGCTCGATGAACTCGAAGATCTTGGCTATACAGATGGGGACACCATCATCGTCAATTACCAAAATGCCGCAAACAAGACGTCCAATTTGGACTCCATCATGTCGGGGTATGAAGCCGATGGCGTGGATGCGATCGTGGCGATTGCTACGCCTACCGCTCTATCCGCTCAAAATTATGCCGATTCCATTCCTGTGATCTTCTCCGCTGTTTCCGATCCTGTAGGCGCAGGCTTAGTGGAATCCATTGAAGCCCCAGGAGGCAACATCACTGGAACTTCGGATGAAGTGCAAGTCGATCAAATCGTGGATTTAATGTTGCAACTCTCTCCTGATATCAAAACAGTTGGCGTACTCTACAACGCGGGAGAAGCCAACAGCGTTTCCAACATTCAGCGCTTTAAAGAATACGCAGAGTCCAAAGGTTTAACCGTTGTGGAAAAAACGGGTACCGATAATACCACCATGCAACAAGCCGCGGTAGAACTGGCCAACAGTGTGGATGCGATGTTCTCTCCCAATGACAACACCGTCGCTACAGGTATGGTTTCGCTTGGCGAAGTGGCGAAAAATGCAGGGGTTCCTTACTATGTAGGCGCTGACTCCATGGTAGAAACTGGTGGTTTTGCGACCGTTGGCATTAACTATGAAGATCTCGGCCGTGAAACCGCGAAGATGACAGTAGAAGTATTGGAAGGAAAATCGCCTTCTGAAATCGCCGTAAAAGTATTTAAAGATGATCTCAATGTCTACATCAACGAAGAGGTTTTACAAGCCTTAGAAGCTTCAAGCAAGACTCCTGTTTCCATTCCCGCTTCTTTAGAAAGCCAAGACAACCTTATCCTCGTTCAAAACCAAGAATAAAAGAAGAAAGGAGAATTCACAAAAGTTGAGGAAATTTCCTTAATCTTTGTGAATGGTTTTATGACAACAGCTCTTTTGTTAAATGCCGTACAGTTAGGTCTTGTCTTTGCGGTGCTCTCGCTTGGTGAATATATCACCGTCAACATCATGGACAGTCCTGATTTAACAGTTGATGGCTCCTTTGTCACTGGAGCCGCTGTATGCGCGATGTTGACTCTACAAGGAATGCCCAACATGGGCCTTTTAGCCAGTCTTTTGGCTGGAGCCGCTTGCGGCTGTGTGACCGCATTTTTACAAACAAAAATGCGCATTCAACCTCTACTCGCTGGGATATTGACTATGACTGGTCTGTATTCCATCAACTTGCGCATTATGAACAATATGCCAACAGTCAATCTCTTTATTAAAGGAAAACCCGCCTATACGATTTTGGCCAACGCCTCTACACGTCTATGGGTGTTGCTTGGCATTGTGCTTTTGATCATCGGTTTGTTGTATGTATTTTTCAAAACCAACTTGGGTTTGATGTTGCGGGCAAGTGGGGACAATGAAACCATGGTGAAAAACTCATCCATCAACGTCGATACCATGAAATTTTTAGGTCTTGGCTTATCCAATGCGTTGGTGGGGTTGAGTGGAGCGCTTTTATGCCAACTTCAAAATTTTGCCGATATTTCAAGTGGTACAGGGATGTTGGTATTGGGCTTAGCGGGCATCATCATTGGAGAAGCCATCTTACGTCCAAAAAATGTTGGCATGGGATTGATCGCCGCTGCTTTAGGGGCCGTTCTCTATCGTATTTTGTATACCTTGGCTTTACGCTTAGGTTTTGCGGCTTCAGACATGAACCTTGTTTCCTCAATTTTGGTAGCCATTACCATTTCCATTCCTCATCTCCAAAAATTGATGAAAGGAAGGAAAAGTCATGCTTGAACTCAAAAACGTCACCGTCATCTTCAATGAAGGCACGACTCTAGAAAAAAAAGCTCTCGATAATGTGTCTTTGACCATCCATCCAGGGGAGTTTGTTACCATTCTTGGTAGCAATGGAGCTGGTAAATCGACTTTCTTTAATGTCATCACTGGCTCGGCTAAAGTCAAAAGTGGCCAAGTGATCTTAGATGGGGTAGACATCACCGATCAGCCTGAACACGTACGTAGCCGCACTTTAGGACGACTTTTTCAAGATCCTAGCCAAGGCACTGCCCCTCATATGACGGTTGAGGAAAACATGGGATTGGCCATTTCGTCTACTCGTAAGCCCTTTGCAATTGCCGTGCGCAAGAAGGAAGAGGAGCAATTCAAATCCATCTTATCGGAACTCGATATGGGCTTAGAAGAGCGCTTAAAAACGCCGATTGGTCTCTTATCCGGTGGCCAGCGTCAAGCGGTGGCTTTAATGATGGCCGTAGCCACTCCACCCAAGCTTTTGATGCTCGATGAACACACCGCCGCTTTGGATCCCATCAGTGCGAAAAAAATTTTGGAAGTAACCAATCGCCTCATTCGCAAAGATAAGATGACAGCCTTGATGATCACCCACAACTTAAAGGATGCGCTTGAAAATGGAGATCGCTTATTGATTTTTCAAGATGGCAAAGTCACCCACGATTTTTCAGGAGAGGCTAAAGAAAAATTGACTTTAGAAGACCTTGTCCATTGCTACGATGTATAATTCTTCTCATTTCCAAAATGTACGATTTTAAAACGAAATTAAAAAATAGCCCCGTTAAAGTAACTGAAAACCTCTTTCAGAGCTTTTGAATGGGGCTTTTTTTTAGGTTTTTTTGGTACTTTTATGGCATAGAATCATGATTTAGGTATAATTATTTTGCCCAACAAGTCATTGGACGCTTTTACTATCGGTTTTTTAATATCCTAATCCTATTATCTGTTGGACCTTTCTGACATCCATTTGGATCCAAGCTGTTCGAACAACTTGGATCTTTTCTATATTTGTTTTTTCGAAAAGAAAGAAGGAAAAGTATGCTTCCTCAAGAGCGTCACAACCAAATTCTTGAAAAATTGCGCTTAGAAGGGCAGGTTCGTGTACGTCAACTCGCTACGGATTTTAATGTAACCGAAGACTGCATTCGAAAGGATTTAGCCATTTTATCCCGCCAACACAAACTTCAACGTATCCATGGCGGCGCCATTCCTTTGCGCGAAAATGTCCATGCCTTACAAACTGATGATCGCCATAACTTGCGCGAGAAAGAAAAACAAGAAATCGCTCATCAAGCCATTCGTCTGATTCATGAAGGCATGACGATTTTTTTGGACATTTCGTCAATTAACTTAGAACTCGCTAAGCTTTTATATGCTAAAAAACTGCCTGTCACCATTGTTACCAATATGACAGACATCATGAAAATTTTTTCTGCCCCATCCTCGGCCGCTCAATTGTTCTTTATTGGAGGAACCTTTAACCACGCCATGGATGGCTTTACGGGAACTTTAACCATCGATCTCTTGCGTCGCTTTCGCTTTGATGCGGCCTTTATGGGTGCCATTGGGATCAATTTAGTCGATAAAACCGTCACAACCTACGATCCCGATGATGGATTGACTAAGCAGACAGCGATGTATAACTCAACGGTATGCTACTTGTTGGCGGAAAAGGATAAACTCTTTTTAGAGGGCAATTTTGTCTATGCTTCTCCCGATCAGTTTGCTCTTTGGATTTGCGATCAACCTCTCAACGAACAAGAAGAAGCGTTAGCTAAAGAGAGCAGCTTAAATGTTCAAAACAAGGAAGGGGTTCTTCCCTTTGAAAAGGAAGAGAGTATCATCAACGATTTAGTGGATACTTTAGTCAGTGATACCAATGAGAATGAAGAGGAGTAACATTTCTAGTTCGATTTGTGAGCTTTTTTAGAGTTTTCTCAAAGTGAAATCCACTTTAAGGAAACTAAAATCTTGCCTTTTTTTCAAAAGGCATTAGACTGTTGCTAAATGCGCAGAACAGAAGGAGTAACCGTTTTTCGGAAAGCAGAGAGTCTTCGGTTGGTGAAAGAAGACCAGAAAGAAATGGTGAAGGTAGTCTTGGAGCAGCGACTTTGAAATACAGTAGGAGTCGACGCAGCACGGCGTTATGTGAAAGTGGTTTTTGTTTTACGCAAAAACAATTTAGGTGGCACCGCGGGGTTTTCTCGTCCTATAGGACGAAAAACTCCGCGTTTTTTTTTCGCAGAAAGGAGGTTGGATTGAATCTACCAATCCGAAAAGATATGAAAGAACTATCCAAAAAATACGATCATCTCTTGGTTGAAACCCCTGAAACCTATTCCAATTGGATTGAAAAGGGCTACTTTACTGCAGGCGATCAATCAAAGATTCCTTTTACCATCGTAATTCCCCCACCAAACGTAACGGGTAAGTTGCATTTGGGCCATGCTTGGGACAACACTTTGCAAGATATTTTATCTCGTTACAAACGGGCGCGTGGCTATGACGTCCTGTATTTGCCGGGTATGGACCATGCTGGCATTGCTACTCAAGCCAAAGTCGATGCTCGCTTACAAAAAGAAGGGCTTTCTCGCTACGATTTAGGACGGGAAAAATTTTTAGAGCGCGCTTGGCAATGGAAAGGCGAATATTCTGACTTCATTCGCGCCCAATGGGCCAAAATGGGTCTATCCCTCGATTATTCAAGAGAGCGCTTTACCTTGGATGAAGGCTTAAACAAAGCCGTAAACAAAGTATTCTGCACTTTGTACGATGAAGGTCTTATCTATCAAGGGGAGCGCATCATCAACTGGGATCCTCAAGCCCAAACCGCTCTTTCCAACATTGAGGTTATTTATCGAGAAATTCCTGGGTACATGTACTACTTTAAGTACCCCATCGTAGAAACGGGCCAAGAACTTGTTATCGCCACAACGCGGCCTGAAACGATGTTTGCCGACCAAGCTATCTTCGTTCACCCCGATGATGAACGCTACAAAGACATCGTAGGCTTACACGCCATCAACCCAGCTAATGGCGAAGCGTTGCCCATTATGGCCGATGATTATATCGACATGGATTTTGGAACGGCTGTTATGAAATGTACGCCGGCCCATGATCCCAACGACTTTGAACTCGGGAAAAAATATGGACTCGACATGCCCATCTGTATGAATCCTGATGGCACCATGAATGCTTTAGCCCATAAATACGAGGGAATGGATCGCTTTAAATGTCGCGAAGCGTTGTTGGCGGATTTTGAAGCCGCTGGTGTTATCGACCACATTGAAGAACACAAACACAACGTTGGTCACTCCGAGCGGACAGGCGTTATTGCTGAACCGTATTTGTCCAAACAGTGGTTTGTACGCATGAAACCCTTGGCCGATGCGGTTTTGGCCAACCAAGGTGGAGAAGAAAACATTGGCTTTGTTCCTCCTCGTTTTGAACATACCTTCCGTCAATGGCTTGAAAACATCGAGGATTGGTGTATCTCTCGTCAACTTTGGTGGGGCCATCGCATTCCCGCTTGGTTTCACAAAGAGACTGGTGAGATTTATGTAGGCGAAACTGCACCCGAAGACCTTGAAAACTGGATACAAGACGAAGACGTATTGGATACGTGGTTCTCTTCCGCTTTATGGCCTTTTTCTACTTTGGGCTGGCCTGAAGATACCGCCGATTTTGAACGCTATTATCCAACCGATGTTTTGGTAACTGGTTATGATATCATCTTCTTCTGGGTAGCGCGTATGGCATTCCAAGCCCGTCACATGACCAACAACCGTCCCTTTAAAGAGGTTCTCATTCACGGTTTGATCCGTGATAATGGCGGACGAAAGATGTCCAAATCCCTTGGTAATGGAGTGGATCCCATTGAAGTTATTGAAAATAAAGGCGCAGATGCGTTGCGCTTTTTCTTAACGACTAACTCCGCTCCTGGTATGGACTTGCGCTTTGATCCCAAGAAGCTCGATTCCGCTTGGAACTTCATTAACAAGATTTGGAATGCCGCACGTTATGTTCAAATGCAGATGGAAGATGATCACGACTATACGCCTGATTTCACCAAGCTTTCCGAAGCCGATCAATGGATTTTATCCCGTTTGAATGCCACCATTCAAAACGTAACAAAAAATCTCGATCGCTATGAACTCGCCATGGTTGGAAACGAACTATATAGCTTTGTATGGGATGATTTCTGCTCTTGGTATATCGAGCTCTCTAAAGCCACTCTCAATAGCGACAACCTAACCGTAAAATCCAATACCATCGCTGTTTTGGTTTATGTTCTCAAAGCAATCTTGATCTTGTTATCCCCCTTTATGCCCTTTGTAACGGAGCATATTTACTTAGCCCTCAATCTCGGGGAAGAAAGCATCAATTTAGAGACCTGGCCAAGCGTAGTGAAATTTGAAACCACCGAAAAAGCGACCAGCGACATGAACTTGATCATCGCCGCTATTGAGGCCATTCGTGAAATCAAAACCCAATATGGCCTCAAACCCAAAGAGATCATTCGCCTTGTTCTCGAAGATGCAGAAGGCAATCCCTATTCTTTGAGCCAAGAAGGAAAAGCACTTTTAGAAGGTATGGCTAAGATTGAACTCATCGACAGCCTTGAAAGTGAAGATCTTTTGGTTCGTGATCTCAATGGTTACAAGCTCAAAGTCGACTTACAGGAATTGATCGATGTGGAAGCCGAAATAGCCAAGCTTGAAAAGCAACTCAAGAAGCTCG
>JAAVAY010000015.1 GCA_014803815.1 Allobaculum sp.
CTAGTGTCTTTTACTCTTTCTTTTTTTCTAGATTTTGGTATGGGAAAGAGATTCTTTTGAATCTTTTTTCCCTATCGTTTTTGTTTTAAATTCTAAGGAATTCCTAAAAATCGCACATCGCTTGAATGAATTGATCAAAAGATTTTAAGTTGAAATGAAAAAGCTGAAAATTGCGGTATCCTGTTTTCCGAAAACAAGAGAAAGGATGTTCATATGACCAAAATTGGAATTGCTGGGTATGGAAACCTAGGTAAGGGCGCAGAAAAAGCCGTTTTAGCTGCTCCTGATATGGAATTGGTCGGAATCTTTACTCGTCGTGATCCAAATTCAGTACACCCCGTAAGTGGTTGTCCTGTTTATTCATTAAACGAGGCCGAACAATTTAAAGACGATATTGATGTAATGATTCTTTGTGGAGGCAGCGCCTCGGATTTGCCAGAACAAACGCCGGCTTTAGCTTCTTTATTTAACGTGGTGGATTCCTTTGATACCCATGCACGGATTCCAGAACATTTTACAAACGTTGATAACGCTGCAAAGGGAGCTGGAAAAACAGCGGCCATTTCCATTGGCTGGGATCCAGGTCTATTCTCTTTAAATCGCTTAATCTCTGAATCGGTTTTACCCGATGGAGAAAACTACACATTCTGGGGCCGTGGAGTGTCGCAAGGCCATTCGGATGCGATTCGTCGCATTAAGGGTGTGGTGGATGCACGACAATATACTGTGCCTGTTCCTGAAGCCATTGAAGCTGCACGCAGTGGAAGTCGTCCTGAACTCAGTACTCGTGAAAAACATAGACGGGAATGCTATGTAGTGGTGGAAGAAGGGGCTGATAAAGCCGCTATTGAAAACGCCATTAAAACCATGCCGAACTATTTCAGCGACTACGACACAACGGTAACTTTTATTAGCCAAGAAGAGCTCGATGCCAACCATAAGGAATTGCCCCATGGAGGGTTTGTTCTTCGTAGCGGAAATACAGGGGACAAGCACCATTTGATTGAATACTCTTTAATGCTCGATTCCAATCCTGAATTTACAGCTTCCGTTCTCACTGCTGTAGCTCGTGCTGTAGCGCGTATGAATGCGGAAGGCTTAACAGGAGCGAAGACCATTTTCGATATTCCTGCAAGCTACTTATCTCCTCTTTCCGGGGAAGAGTTGCGCGCCCATCTACTCTAAAGCGAAAAGCCTTTCTTCTAATCAGCTTCTTACTACTTGGTAAGAACTCGAAAGAGAAAGGCTTTTTTCTGCTTATTTAATGAGATTTGAAAAAGAAGAACTTCAGTTAGTTTTGGCTAGCTTTCATGTGTTCTAAGACCGCATCCGTAATTTCTTTGGTTCCACAGCAAACCATTCCTTCGCTCATCATATCTGCGGTACGCAAATCATCATTGAGAGTCGCTTCTACGGCATCCTCAATGCATTTGGCCTCTTCTTCCATATCAAAGGAATAGCGAAGCATCATGGCAGCCGATAAGATGCAAGCGAGCGGATTGACGATGTTTTGCCCTGCAATGTCAGGAGCCGAGCCGTGAATAGGCTCGTATAGACCTCTTGGCCCATCTCCTAAAGAAGAAGAAGGAATCATGCCAATGGAACCCGTAATTTCACTCGCCTCATCGGATAAAATATCTCCAAACATGTTTTCTGTCACGATGACATCAAATTGAGCTGGGTTTTTGCAAATTTGCATGGCCGCATTATCCACAAACATCACATCAAAATCCACTTCTGGATACTCTTGAGCTAAATCATAAAGCACACTACGCCACAGACGGGAAGTATCCAAAACATTGGCTTTGNCCACTAAAGTCAATTTCTTATTTCGCTTCATAGCGGTTTCAAAGCCAACTTTTCCAATGCGACGAATTTCATTTTCGTCATAAGGCATATAGTCAATGGCTTTTTGGATGCCATCTTCTTCAATAGTTTCATGTTTTCCAAAATAAACGCCACCGGTAAGTTCGCGCACAATCACAAAATCGATTCCTCGGTCGGTGATTTCTTTTTTTAAAGGCGAGGCATCGGCAAGTTGAGGCCAAATCTTAGCAGGCCGCAAATTGGAAAACAAACCCATTCCTTTGCGCAAGGCTAAAAGTCCCTTTTCTGGCCGTTGGGGGCCAGGTAAACCTTCCCACTTCGGCCCTCCTACAGCGCCCAAAAGAACTGCATCACTAGCTAAACATTTATCGAGTTCGGCTTGAGGAAGAGGTTCACCAAATTGGTCAATCGCATCTCCACCCATCGCGATAGGAACATAATTCCATTCATGACCAAATTGTTGAGCCACTAAGTCCAAAACTCGAAGAGTTTGTTCGATGATCTCGCGCGAAGAACAATCCCCACGAATCACTCCAATGGTTTTCTTCATTCATTTTTCTCCTTCTATATTTAGGTATTCCTTTAATTGAGGAAAAAGAAGCCGCCACACAGGGCGGCTTTTGGATTACTCACTCATTTCGTCATTTTGTTGATTGCGTAAATAGTTCATCCATCCTCCATTCGCGATAATTTCTTGAATGAAGGGTGGAAAAGGTTGCGCTTTCCATTTTTTACCCAGAGTCACGTCTTCAATAATTCCCTCATCAAAATTTACAATGACCTCATCCCCTGGCTGAATTTCTTCGGCGGCCGCTTCGCACTCCATAATCGGTAAGCCGATATTGATGGCATTGCGATAGAAAATCCGTGCAAACGATTTAGCAATCACGCAATCGATGCCAGCGGTTTTAATGGCAAGAGGAGCGTGTTCACGACTCGATCCACATCCAAAGTTCCAACCTGCGCACATCAAATCTCCTTTAGACACGTTTTTGGTAAAATCCGCATCAATATCTTCCATGCAATGGGCCGCAAGGGCTTGGGCATCGGGTGTATTGAGGTAGCGTGCTGGAATGATGACATCTGTATCGACGTTATCTCCATATACAAAGGTTTTTCCGTGGGCTTCATTCATGAGTGATTTCTCCTTCTAGTTCACGAGGATCAGCAATATAGCCTTTTAAAGCACTGTAAGCCGCTGTATAAGGACTTGCTAAATACACTTCGGAGCTCACATCCCCCATGCGACCAACGAAATTACGGTTTGTCGTGGAAATGCAACGCTCATTGGGAGCTAAAATTCCCATATACCCACCTAAGCAAGGTCCACAAGTTGGGGTGGAAACGACGGCTCCCGCTTGAACAAACGCCATCAAATAGCCATTGGCGATGCATTCTTTATAGATATCCATTGTGGCTGGAATGATGATGCAGCGCACGCCATCTTTTACTTGTTGGCCATTCAACACTTCATAAGCGGCTTCCATATCTTCCATGCGACCATTCGTGCAACTTCCAATGACAACTTGATCAATTTCAATTTCATTGGAATCTTTGGCTAAATGGGTATTTTCTGGTAAATGCGGCCACGAAACCACTGGTTCCAATTTCGATAAGTCCATGACGATAACTTCATCGTATTGGGCATCAGGATCCGCTTGGTAAATCGTTGGCTCTTGGGCACCATGATCTGCTAAAAAAGCCAATGTTTTTTCATCCACTGGGAAAATGCCATTTTTTGCGCCAGCTTCAATGGCCATGTTACAAATACAAAGGCGATCGTCCATCGAAAGAGAATGAGCCCCTTCTCCAGTGAATTCAAGCGATTTATAAAGCGCTCCATCTACACCAATTTGGCCAATTAAGGCTAAGATGACATCTTTTCCTGTTACATAAGGAGAGAGTTTTCCTATTAATTCCACTTTGATCGCAGAAGGCACTTTAAACCAAGCTTTTCCTGTGGCCATGCCGGCAGCCATATCGGTAGAGCCAACGCCTGTCGAGAAGGCCCCCAGCGCTCCATAGGTACACGTATGAGAGTCAGCTCCGATCAAACAATCTCCTGCTGTAATACGGCCTTGTTCAGGCAATAAAGCATGTTCAATGCCCATTTTGCCCACATCGTAAAAGTGAGAGATTTGATGTTGGTGACAAAAGGAACGGCAAGTAGCAGACTGTTTAGCGGCTTTAATGTCTTTATTGGGGACAAAGTGATCTAAAACGATGTTAATTTTTTCAGGATTGTAGACGTGATCAAAGCCAGCTTTTTCAAATTCGGCGATAGCGACTGGCGTGGTGATGTCATTACCAAGAACACCATCTAAATTCGCTAAAATCAATTGTCCTGGTTCTACGCGATCCAAGTTGGCATGCGCCGCCAAGATTTTTTGAGTCATTGTCATGGACATAGTTTATTGCTCCTTTATTAATTTTTGACCTGTTCCTTCAAAGCGCGTATTGATGGCTGAAGCCAACGCTAAAATGCCGGAGAACAAAATATCGGAATCTGTTCCTGCTCCCCAACTAATCTGGCCATCGGGCCAATGCAGGCCAATATAACTCGCCGCTTGCGCATCAGAACTCTTTCCAAGGGTGTGATCCGTATACGTTTCAAGGGTATAATCCAGACCAAGACCTTTTTTCAGCGCGTTATTTACCGCATTCAAGCGGCCATTTCCACTGCCATACCATTCGTATTCTTCTCCATCCACTATGGCTGTAACCACAGCTTTCAGAGTACGACCTTGAATGAAATGGGCTTCTTTGATTTCGATAATGGGGCTCGTTTTATTGAGATACGCTTTTTGGAAAATTTCATAAATTTCTTCGGGTTTTAACTCCGCATGATGACGATCCGATACATCTTTTACGGTATAACCAAAGTGTTCACGCATTTTAGGAGGCAAGTTATACCCAAATCGTGTTTCCAAAATGTATCCAATGCCCCCTTTACCCGATTGTGAATTGACGCGAATGACATCAGCATCATAAGTCCGCGAAAGATCATGCGGATCAATAGGTAAATAGGGAACCGTCCAACGACCAAGGGGATCTTGTTCTTTGCACTTCATTCCCTTAGCGATCGCATCTTGATGGCTTCCTGAGAACGCAGCAAACACCAAGGCTCCAGCATACGGTTGGCGTTCATGAACATGCATGCGCGTCAAACGCTCATAAATTTCTACAATTTCCGGCATTTCAGAAAAATCCAATTGAGGATCAATTCCTAATACATATAAGTTCATAGCTAAGGTAACCGCATCCACATTTCCTGTGCGTTCACCATTTCCAAACAAGCAGCATTCCACTCGTTGAGCACCCGCTAATAAAGCCAATTCGGTATCGGCTACGCCCGTCCCACGGTCATTATGCGGATGAGTAGATAAAATGACGCTATCGCGGCGATGCAGACGATCGGAACAGTATTCAATTTGGTTAGCGTAGACATGGGGCAAGGACATCTCTACGGTTACAGGTAAATTGATGATCATCGGACGATCTGGTGTTGGTTCCATCAC